>NZ_JBEVTM010000016.1:0-63036 GCF_040884255.1 Olsenella sp. AGMB03486 | reverse complement strand
GCGAGACGGCGCTCTTTGGCGACCTCGGCGTCAAGGACATCACGAAGGCCCATGCAATGCAGGTGCTTCTCGACCATCTCGGAGCCTCTGCAGAAGATGCCATCGCTTTCGGCGATGCAAAGGTCGACATCCCGATGTTCGAGCTGGCCGGCACGAGCGTCTGCATGGGAAATGGCGGACCTGAAGCGAAGGCAGCAGCCGACTTCGTGACCGACGATGTGAACGAAGACGGGCTCTGGAATGCCTTTGTCCGTCTCGGGCTTGTCTGAGCCCAGAAAGCGCAGCAGAAACGTGAACAGCCGCTCCGAAAGGGGCGGCTGTTCTTGCTCAGCACGATTCTTATAGAGGCATCTAGGCAGCCTGGGGTGCGGCATTCCTTCTGAAGACATCCATCTTCGGCTGGAAGAGATGTGCCCAGAGGGCGATGATGCGGCCCATTGCAAGGACGGAGATGAGCGTGCCTGGACCGACGCCGTAGAAGGGCCTGCCAAGCGCAAGGCAGAGCGCGACCGAGATCAGGATCATCGAGAGATCGAAGCCGTTCTTTGCAAGGGCGAACTTGATCGGGAAGACATCGGAGATCGTGCGGACGATAGCATCGGTCGGCGTCACGACAATCTCGCAGTTCACGGAGAAGTAGACGCCGAGCGTCGAGCAGAGGAGTGCGACTGCGAGAAGGAGGTAGGCTTCAGGCATCGTGAGCGTGAGCTGAGGGACGATTGCGTCGTAGAAGTCGGTAAGCAGGCTGAAGAGAAGCGAGAACGGAATCTCGCAGACAATCTGGAGCGTGACCTTCTTCAAGAGGAAGATCTGGATGGCAATCAGCACGACGTAGAGCATCATCGAGCAGGTGCCAAGCGTGAGCCCTGCAATCTTTGCCATTGCATAGAATACGGAGGAGAAGGCGGCAACGCCGAGTCCTGTCCTTGTGTTCAGGATGATGCCGAGTGCCAGAAGCTGGTTTGCAGCAAGATAGATGGTCCAGCGGCTGATCTCTTTGCGTACGTTCTCTGTCATGCGCATCCTTTCTCTCTGTCTTCGTCTTTGAGTTTATGAGGCCATATGATGAGTTACAAATATCGTTAGCTCTATAATCAATAACTAGAAGTTATTGATATGCAGACAGAGAAGAGATGCTATGGCAAGCGTGGGTGATGTGAGCCTGCGGCAGATCGAGATGTTTCTCGCTGTTGCACGGTGCGGAAGCATGACAGGAGCAGCGAAGGAGCTCTTCGTCTCGCAGACGGCTGTGACAAAGCAGATGCAGCTTCTGGAAGAGGGGCTTGGGGTCGTGCTCTTTGTCCGTGGCCGCTATATAGCGCTGACGGAAGATGGCAGGTTCTTCAGGCAGGAGGCAGAGGCGGTGTGGGACCGCTATGTCCTCATGCGCCAGAACATGGAGTCCTGGCGGGATGGCACAGCTGGTACGCTCGAAGTGGGGATCATGACCTACATCGATCCTGCTCTCGTCGTCGAGCTCTTCCGCGGATTCAGACAGCGCTATCCCGCCATCCGCTGCCACTTCCATACGATGCAGTCAGGAGCCATTGCTGACAGGATCCAGGACGGCTCGCTCGACCTCGGCATCGGCGTGGCGCGGCCCGGCATCGAGGCCCTCGAGCTCTGCCGCTACCCCCTGATGGAGTTCAGCGCTCCTGGAAAAGACCCTGCTTCGCTTCCTGTGATTGTCGATATGCGTACGCCGGAACGCGACCGGCCGCCGATCGAGGACACGATGGTCGCAGTCGAGCTCGGGGAGGGGAAGGCAGTGCTGCATGGATTCATGACAAGGTTCGATGAGGGGCTCGTGGCAAGGGAGCTTCCCGATACCTCGGCCGTCTGCCTTCTCTTCGACGAGCATTTCTCGCGCACGAAGGAGCGCTTCTGTGTCTATGCAAAAGCATGGCGGGAAGAGCAGGCAGATGGGGACCGCTAGAGGACAGGGCGCTCAGAAGCTGGGAAGCGTGAAGGCGCCACGTGGCCTCACCGCATGGGCGACATCGCGCATCTGCTCTGGTATTTCTTCCATATCGCTGCCAAACCATATTAAGAGGTCTGCATAGATGCCTCCCACATGGTAGGCAAGCGCGTATTGGAGACGCGGGTCTTCGTCTTGGCGGCACGCTCCACGCCGAAGGCCTCCTTGAGCTCGCCGAGCAGAAGATGGGCTGCTCCTGCACGATGGAGGCAGAGAAGTTCCTGCCTGTAGGTGCGGAGGTCTCGAACATGAAGAGGAGATATTCGTCCATATCGCGAGAGCCGCTCTTCCGGAAGCGTTCGACTATGTCTTCGTGAGCCATATGGAGACAGACGAGGCAGGCGGCGTCTTCGCCCTCTACGAGGCCTTCCATGATATGAAGGTCATCTGCGGACATCTTGCAGCCCGCGGGCTTCCGGGCTGGACTATGCAGGTGGGATCCTTTCTGAGGTATGGGAACGGCGTAGGCCAGACCATGATGGCATCCTGGGCAGACGAGGTTTTCGCTATCGATGCAGAGCGTGTGTCCCATGCTGAGAAGCGCGGCAGGCTCCAGCAGACGCTTTCGGCTCTCTCGCCGCGCTTTGTCGCAGTCGGCCATGGCTTCTGCCTCGAGTGCGCCTGAGGCAGAAGATGCAGGCTCTGCTCCCTTGAGACAGCCGGCGTCCCTCCGTTTGGGCGCCCCGTTCCTGCGGCTCATGGAGAAATTTCATCTTGCACCAAGTATCTGGTAGGATGGGGTGAAACATCTGTACGAAGCGGGAGAGCGGGGTTGTGGCCCTTCCGGGAGTGAGGACGCAGCCGATGAGGATACTCGTTATCAATGGAAGCCCGCGGGAGCAGGGCAATACGCGCAAGCTCGCAGAAGCCTTTGCGCACGGAGCCGAAGAGGTCGGCAACGAGATCCTGTTCGTGAATGTCGCGAAGAAGCATATCGCGGGCTGCCAGGACTGCCAGTACTGCCGCTCGCATGAGGGCAAGTGCGTCCAGCGTGACGATATGCAGCCAATACTCAAGGCGCTCGATACCGTCGATATGGTGGTCTTTGCATCTCCGATCTACTGGTTCGATATCACGTCGCAGCTGAAGGCTGTAATCGACCGCTTCTATGCAAAGGGCATGAATGGCTTTGCATTCAACCGGGTGGCGCTTCTGCTCGATGCAGATTCCGACCATGTCTTCGATGCGGCCGTGAGCCAGTATCGCCAGATGTGCAACTATCTGAACTGGAAGAACATGGGCATCATCATGGCACCGAATCTCGAGAAGCTGGGTGGCATCGCACAGAGCCCGGCTCTGAAGGATGCCTACGAGCTCGGCAAGTCGCTGAGGTAGAAGAGATCCGAGAGAAGATGAAGCAGGGCAGCCGGATGGCTGCCCTGCTTCTTTGTGCTGCTCTCTGCTGCTACTCGCTGCGTACGCTCGCGACATCCATGAGGCAGAAGCGCTCCTTCTGCGTGGCATCGGGATAGCGCGTGCGGTCGACGGGAGACAGGAACATCTCCTGAGGGCGGATCCAGAGGGTCCCATCGCCGTAGAGCTTGCGGTAGATCACGTACTGCTTGCCGTCTTCGGAGCCTGTCGCTGTTCCCTCGACGAGATAGTAGTCGCCCTTGAAATGGCGGTAGATGCCGCCGGCCTTGAGCTCCTGCTGGGGAGCCGGCACGGCACGCTCGGAAAGCTCTTCGGGGAAGGAGGGCGCTTCCTCGGCTGGTGCAGTTTCGGGTGCTGCCTGATCGTCCCGAGACGCAGACGCATCTTCCTCGAGCGTGGCAGCTGCCATCTTCTCGGCTTCCTTCTCCATCTCCTTGAGCTCGTCTTCGATGATCTTCTCTACCTTCTTGCGGCATTTGCCGCATTTGGAGCCGGCGCCTGTCGCACGCTTCACGTCCTTGAAGGTCGCGGCTCCCTCATGCACGGCTTCTCGGATCTCGTCCTTCGTGACATGCTTGCAGCTGCAGACCTCTTTGCTCTTTCCCATGGCAGCTCCTTGTCTGCTGGATTGTTCGGTCACTCCAGTCTGGCAGGAGCAGGGCGTCGGAGAAAGCTTTGGCATCCTCACGTGACAGAGCGGGCGTCTGAACGGGGCAGAAGATGCGCCGTCAGCGCTTCCTTTTCTGCTCCTCTGTCTTCTCGAGGGCATGGCGGAGGCGCTCGGCGCTTGCTTCGCGGTGCTCCTCCGTATAGGTGCGTATGTTTCTGAGCGCCCGCTTCTGCATCGAGGAGAGCTCTTGAGCCGTATGCTTTGCGGCAGCCTCCAGGTCATGCTCGAGAGGACGCCTGCCGGAGGCAAGATCGTCGACAGCCGTCTCCATCACGGCGTCGAAGTCGTCACGTCCCCGCTCGACACGCTTCGTGAGGTCGGTGAGGGCAGAGAGGGTGAGTGCCAGGTCTGCCGACATGAGGCCTGCTGTGGCAAGGGCAATGAGCTCCCAAGCATACTGGGGTAGGGAGGGTGCCGAGGCGGAGACGAAAGGAAAGACGAAGCAATAGAGAAGGCAGCCTACGGCACCGAAGCAGAGCGCGAAGGGGAGGCAGATTCTGCCGTTGAGATTCAAGGGAATGTTGCTGTAGTCCCACCAGCGGGCATGGAAGAACTTCTCCAGGACCCAGGATGTCGAGTACTCGAGGACGGCGCTTCCTGCTGCCGAGGCCAGAAAGACCTGCCACCACACCGTATCCTGAGATCCTTTCGGCAGGACTGACGCCGCTATGATCACGAAGGAAGCGCCGAACCCATAGATTGGGCAGACCGGTCCGAAGAGGAAGCCCCGGTTGTCCCACTTCCTGTTCTTGATGGCGCAATAGGTACATTCATAGACCCAGCCCAGGACGCTGAAGAGTCCGAACCAGGAGACGATCTGGCAGATATCCATGGTCCCTCCGTGCTCGTGTGGATGCCGTCATTCTCCCATAGAAGGCGTGAAAACAAAAAGAGGGGCAGCGCCCTGAGACGCTGTCCCTCCGTGCAGCCCCATGCGTGAGGCTACTGGATCTCGACCTTGGTCGCATTCGTCTTCTGCTCTGCGATCTTGGGGACGTTGACGGTGAGCACGCCGTCAGCAAGCTTTGCCGTGATGCCCTCGTTGGCGGCATCCTTCAGATACACGCCACGGCTTGCCTGCCACTCCGAGGTCTCCTTCTGCAGGTAGTTCTTGCCCTTGTCCTCGTCGGACTCCCTGTGGTCCACGGAGATGGAGAGCCTGCCCTCGTTGAGCTCGACGTCGACCTCATCCTTCGAGACGCCCGGAAGATGGGCCGTCACCGCGTAGTGGTCGCCTGCATCCTCGACGTCCATCGGGAATGCGTCGGACGCATCCACCGAGAGCACAGGCGCGAAGAAGTCATCGATCGCGCCGAACGGCCATGCCCTGCGGAGAGCCTTCTCGTAGTCGCTATAGGGAACCATTCCTGCCATCGTTACCACTCCTTCAAGTGTTCCGGAGGCCCTTCTGGACCTCCTCGGGTTTCGCTTATATATATTGCCGGATGAGATAGTTTTATACACTAGAAAGAAGAAAATTTTAGTCAATAAGACTTAGATAACGTGAAAGCAGAGAGACAGATAGAAACAGGCAGCTGGTGCTGGCAGTGCTGCAGACACTGCGGACAGGGCGCTTTCCGGGTACAAGGAAGATATGGGCCTTCCGTGGTGCGGCAAGGTCCCATGATACGGTTTATCACCACATGCGTGAGGCGTACATCGATCCTTTGGCCCTGTGCCCCAACTTCTGGGAGGTGCTTCCTATGAGCGACGGCTCTTCTCCATCCGGAAAACGAACTGAACTGAGAATGGGATGCCCGCACATCGGGGAGCGGGGCATCGCTGCAGGGCTCCTCTGGAGCTGATGCAGCCCGGAAGATGAGCATGCTTGCTTCCGGCTGGTCCCCGGGATTGGCGGACCATATATGTTCACCATCAAGAATCTGAAGCATCTGTCCTCCAAGCGTGCCTCCAAGGCAGAGGCCTATCCCGTCTCCTGGGTGCGCCAGATTGCCGCTTCTGGCACCGAGGAGCTCTTCGAGGAATTCAACACACGGCCAGGAGGGCTCGAGCCTGATGAGGTCGAGCTGGCGCGCGCCTCATATGGCGCAAACGAGCTCAGCCACAAGAAGCGCGACCCAGAGTGGCTCCGCTTCCTCAAGGCCTTTGCCGATCCCTTCACCGGCGTGCTCGCACTTCTTGCGCTCGTGACCCTTGCGGGAGATGTGCTCTTTGCTGCGCCTGAAGACAGGAATCCGCTGTCCCTCCTCATCATCTGCGGCATGATCTTGGTCTCCGGCATCCTGCGCTTTGTCCAGGAGGGCAAGAGCAGCGTGGCGGCAGATGCCCTGGCAAGCTCCATCGAGACGTTCTGCTCGGTCGAGCGGGCAGGGGAGGGCGTCATCGTGCTGCCGCTCTCCGAGATTGTCGCAGGAGATATCGTGCATCTTCAGGCAGGAGACATCGTGCCGGCAGATGCCTGCCTGATATCTGCCCGCGATCTCTTTGTCGGCATGTCCTCGCTCACGGGCGAGAGCCTCCCTGTGGAGCGTGTGGCTGGACCTGCTGCGGCAGATGAGACGGTGCCCGTGGCCGATCTTTCCGATATCGTCTTCATGGGCTCCTCCGTCGTTTCCGGAAGCGGCAAGGCGGTCGTCTTCGCGACGGGCTCCCATACGCTGATCGGAAGCATGGCAAGAGGACTCGACGAGGGGCGCACGAAGACGGCCTACGACGAGGGCATCGCCGACACGAGCAGGCTGCTTCTGCGCTTCATGCTTGTTATGGCGCCTCTGGTCTTTGCTATCTGCGGCCTTACGAAGGGCGACTGGCTCCAGGCGCTCCTGTTTGCGCTCTCCGTGGCGGTGGGCCTTACGCCTGAGATGCTGCCGATGATCGTCACGACCTGCCTTGCAAAGGGCGCACGCGACCTGGCCGAGCATGAGGTCATCGTGAAGAGGCTCGATGCGGTGCAGAACCTCGGTGCGGTCGATGTGCTCTGTACAGACAAGACCGGCACGCTTACGGAGGACCATGTGATCCTCGAGCGCCATCTCGATCTGGATGGCAAGGAGGATGCACGGGTCCTGGGCTATGCCTACCTCAACAGCTTCTTCGGCACCGGCGTCAAGAACCTGATGGATTCTGCCATCATCGAGCGTGCGGCGCTCGAGACGAAGCGCACAGGCGCTCTCGATGCGGACAGGCTCGCGGATGCCTGGCAGCATGCAGACGAGCTGCCCTTCGACTTCAGCCGCAGGCGTGTCTCGGTCATCGTACGTGCAGATGATGGCACGCTCCTTATGGTCGAGAAGGGGGCTGTCGAGGAAGTGCTCGCGACCTGCACGGAAGCTGAGCTCGGAGGCGTAGCTACGCTGCTGACTCCTGAGGTGCGCAGCCTCATCGAGCGCAAGGTGGCAGATCTGGGGCGGCGCGGCATGCGTGTCCTTGCTGTGGCAGTGAAGGAGTGCACAGGGCATGTGGGTGCCTTCACGGCAGAAGACGAGTGCGACATGAAGCTTGTCGGCTATCTTGCCTTCCTGGATCCTCCCAAGAGGAGCGCCGCTTCTGCCATCGAGGCGCTCACTGCACACGGCGTGGCAACCAAGGTGCTTACCGGCGATGCTCTGGGTGTCGCCGTGACCGTGGCGCAGACAATCGGCATCCCCACCGATCATGTGCTCGAAGGGGCGAAGATCCAGACGCTTTCGGACGAAGAGCTCGAGCGCCGCGCAGAGGAGACGACGATCTTTGCAAAGCTCACGCCTGACCAGAAGGTGCGTGTCGTCTCGGCGCTGAGGCGTGCAGGCCATGTCGTTGCCTTCATGGGCGACGGCGTGAACGATGCCGGTGCGATGCGGGCAAGCGACTGCGGCATCTCGGTCGACACGGCAGCCGATGTCTCGAAGGAGGCAGCAGACATCATCCTCACGAAGAAGGATCTTGCCGTGCTCGAAGAGGGCATCGTGAGCGGCAGGCGCACGTCTGTCAACATGAACAAGTATGTGAAGATGTGTGCGAGCTCGAACTTCGGCAACATCTTCTCAGTGCTCGTGGCAAGCATCTGCCTGCCCTTCCTGCCCATGACCGCCGTGCAGCTCCTGCTTCTCAACTTCATCAATGACTGCGCATCCTGCGCCCTGCCGTGGGACCGCGTGGACGAGGAAGCGCTGGCACGGCCTGTGAAGTGGCAGTCGGGTTCCGTCTCGGGCTTCATGCGTCTCTTCGGCCCCGTGAGCTCTGCCTTCGATATCCTGACCTTTGTGGCCCTCTTCTTCTGGATCTGTCCTGCTGTGGCAGGAGGAAGCTGGGAGGCATTGGCTGGAGATGCTGCTGCCCGTCTGCTCTTTGCCGGGACATTCCAGGCGGCATGGTTTGCGGAGTCGATGGTCACGCAGATGCTCTTCGTCCATCTGGCAAGGACGGAGAAGAAGCCTTTCGTGGAGTCGCGTGCAGACGTGCGCCTTGCAGGTCTCAGCGCAGGTGCCGCTCTTCTGTCGCTCCTGATTCCCGAGACTGCCATCGGTGCCTCTCTGGGCTTTGCAGCGCTTCCGGCAAGCTTCATTGCGCTCCTGCCGGCACTGGCGCTCGGCTATGCGGTCTCAGTGCTGCTGCAGCGCAGGCGCTACATCGCCCGCTTCGGCAGGCTCATCTGAATGTCTGGTGCTCCGGGGGATGTCCTCCGGAGCACTCAGCGTCTAGCTGAGGCCGGGATAGCCGCACTGCCGAAGCGCTTCGAAGAGCACGATGGCGCAGGCATTCGAGAGATTGAGCGACGTCACGACCGAGGCTCTCGGGTCGACGAAGTTGCCGCAGGCGTCGCGCTCGAGTTCGGGGTGGAGGGCGTCGAAGCGCTCATGCCAGCTCTCGGCATTTGCAAGCACCATATCGGTCTTCATCGGGATGCGTTCAGCCAGGGCAGGATGGGCTGAGATGAGCTCGCGGGAAAGGCCTGCGCTCTCCTTTCCGAAGACGAGATAGTCGCCGTCGTGGTAGATGCTCTCGCCGATGCTTCTCTTTCCTGCCTTCGTGAGCAGATGCACGTGGATATCGGAGGCCGCCTCCGAGCTCTCTTCCGTATTGCGGACAAGGGCAGCCCGCACTGCAGGATTTGCCTCGACGAAGCTTTTCCAGCCGGGGTAGGTCACGACATCGAGGCTCTGCCAGTAGGCGAGGCCTGCACGCTTCAGGGCATGCGCATCGAGGGAGAAGCCGAGAGGGCCGACCAGGTGGAGACGGGCGCCAGCAAGGACGCAGGTACGGCCTATGTTTCCGGTATTGGCAGGAATCTCGGGCTCGACGAGCACGACATTGAACACGATGCATCCCTTCTCTTGTGAGCTGGAGGAGCTCCCAGTATAGACTGAAGGGGACAAGCACCGAAACGAAGGAGGTCTCCGTGCTCTTTCTCATATCTCCCGCCAAGCAGATGCAGCGAGACGACGGATTCTCGCTCAGGCTCCAGGAGCCGCGCTTCCTGGCCGAGGCAGAGGAGCTTGCCGGCGCTCTCTGCTCTCTGGGAAAGCAGGGCGCCCAGAAGGTGTGGCGCACGAGCGACACGCTTACGGAGCGTGCTTGGGAGATCACGGAGCACCTGCCGGAAGAGCTTGCTGACGGCGTGCGCACCCCTGCTGTCATGGCATATGTCGGCATCCAGTACCAGCATCTGGCGCCTTCTGTCATGACAGAGAAGGAGCTCCTGTGGCTCGACCGGCATCTCCGGATTCTCTCGGGGCTCTATGGGGTGGTGGCACCGAATGACGGAATCGTCCCGTACAGGCTCGAGATGGGATCGAAGCTCGCCGTGGGCGGAGCCAAGGATCTCTACAGCTTCTGGGGAGGAAAGATCGTAGCATCTCTTGCAGAGGAGCGAGGAGGGGAGACCTTCGTGCTGTGCGCCTCGCATGAGTATGCGCGCGCTGTGCTCCCGCATGTGCCGGAGGGCGTGGCTGTCCTCTCGTGCGAGTTCATGGCACCGCGGAAGCGGGATGGCAAGCTCGCCGAGGCAGCGCCTGAGGTCAAGGCAGTGCGGGGCTGCTTCGTGCGCTGGTGTGCCGAAGAAGGCATAGAGGATGCGTCAGAGCTCGTGCACTTTGCCGAGCGTGGCTACCGCTTCGCGCCTACGCTGTCTTCCGGAGGGCGTCTCGTCTTTGTCCGGGCGGCCTCGGACTCTCAATAGTCCATATCTGCGTCGAGGTCCTGCCTGCCGATGCCGGAAAGCGATGCTGATGCTGCGGTCCAGAGAGGTTCGGGCGCTCGAGGCAGCTCTTCAAGTGCGGCATCGATCTCTTCGCGCGAGAGGCCGGCCAGGGTGTGCCCTGCCCCATGGGACGTCCTGGGGCATCCTGCCTGTGCCGTCTTCTCTCTCCTCATCGCTTCCGCCTTCTTGCAGCGAGCATCTGCTACAGGATGTGATGGTGCGGCTCGAGGTTCTCGAACGTGCAGAACGAGGAGAAGCCGAGCGAGCGTGCCATGTCCTCGGCAACCTTCAGGTAGGCGCCGAGCTGGCCCTGGCGGATGCAGCCCGATCCGAACGTGAGGATCGTACCGCCGAGGTCGCGGTAGAGCGTGAGGATGTCTCTTGACGGCATGGGCGCCTTCTCGCCGTGGCACAGGGCTGAAGTGTTTATCTCGAGTCCATGGCCGCCCTCGATCGTCTTCTCGAGGATGGCAGCCACGATATCCTCTGTGCTCTCGAACGGAAGCGGGCCTTCGCCTGAGTAGTCGTGATAGCGGATGAGGTCGAGGTGCGCAAGCACGGACCAGGAATCGAAATGCTCGATGCAGTCGAGCACGGCCTCATAGTAGCCGCGCGTGAATTCGAGCTGCGTCTTGCCTTCCTGATACTCGTTCGTCCAGAGCTCGAGGTTGCCGATCTCATGCACGGAGAGAAGGACCATATCGAGGTGGTCCTGCCACTCGCCGAAGAGCTTCTCATAGGCAGGGATGGTCTCTTTCTGGATGCCGAACTCGAGGCCACGACCGCACCAGAGCACCTTGCCATAGCGCTCGCGCATCTCTTCGAGCTCTGCGAAGTAGGCAGGATAGGCACAGTTCGTGAGGGGGCGTCCGTTCTCGAAGCGGGCACCTTCTGGGTGGTCCCAGTCAGGCTTCACGCCGTAGTCGACCCGCTCTGTGAAGCATATGCCATCGAGGTTGAGCCTGATCGCATCGATTGTGGCCTGCTCCATCGGATAGTCGGACTCGGGAGAGTAGCTGGAGTGGACGTGGCAGTCTTGGAGCATGGAGGCCCCTTTCGGTCTGGGAAAGCTGCTTCATGAAGCATGGCGCAGGAAGAGGGACAGTTTTCTGAGGATTCTCTGAAGGGAGCTGTCGATTCCGTGAAGTGCCTATAGAGAGAAGCTGGAAAGTGGCTGCAGGTTTTCTGGAGGCATGAGGGGCCTCCCCGAATGGGGTACGACCTCAATCGAGGGGACTCAAGAAGGAGGATCATGCATCTTTTCAAGAAGAATGGGAAAGACCCGAAGACATCTCGCACGAAGGGCTGGCGTCCTCTGGTCCTGGCAGCGCTTGCCGGTGCAGCCCTTGCTATCGTGCTTGTGGCAGCGTTCTCGAATTTCCAGACAGCGCAGCCGTCATCTGCCGCCTCGACGACAATCAAGAATTCGCTCTCGGACATCTCGGAGCTCTCCACGGAAGAGTACAGCTTCGCGAATGTCGGCAAGTATACCGAAGACGACCTCAAGGTCCTCGGCATCTCGATTCCATTCACGGGCAGCTCCTTTGTCGCAACCTACGAAGGCACCGTGAAGGCAGGCATCTCTGATATCGAGGCAGCCGATGTCGCGGTCGACGACAGCACGAAGACCGTGACCGTGACGCTTCCGGATGTCGAGATCCTGAGCTGCTCGATCGATCCCTCGACGATCGAGGTCTACGACCAGACGTTCAATCCGATCAACCAGATCCAGGTCTCGGATGTCTCGAACTTCCTCTCGTCTGAAGAGGACAAGGAGGAAGAGGAGGCCAAGACGAACGGCACGCTCGACAAGGCACGTACGCATGCAGAGAAGATCGTGAAATCTGTCGTCTCCTCGATCCTTTCGGGCATAAGCCGCGACGGCTATGCGGTCAAGGTGTCCTGGACCACGTCCGGAACCGATACGTCAGCGGATGCTGCATAAGGAGGCCTTGGAGGCATGATGCTTGAGGAGCAGGGTGCGCCACGCCGCCTCTTTCTGGCGCTGCGCTTCACAGATGCGGAAAGAGACGAGCTTGAAGGAATAGCCTGTGCCGCTGCTGAAAGGATGAGGCGCGGCACGCCTGCACTCAGAGAGAACCTCCATCTGACGCTTGCCTTCCTCGGCATGTGCGATGCCAGGACCGAGGAGGCGGCAAGGCTTGCAGGGGCGGCAGCGGCAGAGGCAGCGGGACCAGTTTCAGAGACTCTCGGAGACCTTGGGTCCTTCTCGCACCGGCGCTCTTCTGTGATATGGCGAGGAGTGGCTGAGGAGTCGGGGCTTCGGGGACTGCAGGCCAGAATCGCTGCAGAGCTCAAGGAGCAGGACGTTCCCTTCGACGACAGGTCGTTTGTGCCCCACGTGACGCTTGTGCGCGGAGCGGCAGCGCAGCAAGGCGAGGATATCGATAAGATTCTTGCAGACCTGTCGGGGAAGCTCCATCCTCTCTCTGCACACCATGCAGAGGTCGCGCTCATGTGGAGCCACCATCCGGAGGGGGCGCCTTTGATCTATACGCCGGTTGCCCGCTTTCCTCTGCTTGCGTAGGTTTTCTGGACGCAGGGTCCGTATGCGGGCAAGGGTCTAGGATATGAGGGGGCGCAATGGTTCCTATGCCTGCGCTCTGGTCTGCCTGCCCGGCAGACGAAACGAGGAGGAATGACTCATGATTTGCCCTCACTGCGGATCCGTGATACCGGACAACAGTGCGTTCTGTGCGCAGTGCGGAGCACGCCTTGCTGAGCCTCAGCAGGATGGCGCTCCTGCAGCTGAGCCGGCCAAGGCACAGGCTCCAGGTACCGAGGCAAATACGCGCGCAGCAGAGATTGCAGGGAGCGTGCCTCCTGTCGATGCTCCTGCCGGTACGGCAGAGCCTGCCGCTGGTGCAGGAGAGACCCAGCTCATGCCTGAGGGGGCAGCTGGCGCATCTTCTTCACCCAGCCCAGAGCAGGTGCCCGAGATAGACAAGACCATGGTGCGCCCCGGTGCGTTTGCTGCGCACAGAGACTCTGCCGCAGCCGAAAAGGAGCTGGCCCAGCTTCCCCGCATCGACGAGCCTCCTGCTGACATGCCTCCTGCCATCCCTATCGAGGGAACGCCTGTCGCAGAGCCGGAACCGGACATCTCCGATTTCCTGCCGAAGCAGCCTGCGGTGTCTGAGGTCCCCGAAGCTTCCGATGTGCCGGAGGTTCCTGGTGTACCCGAGGTGCCGGCAGCGCCGGAGCGTACCGAGCAGAGGATGCCTGAGCCGGAGCGCATCGTGCAGAGGAATGCTCCTGCAGCGGCGCATCCTGAGCCGTTCCAGACAATCTCTCCATCTGCTGGTGCAACGCCGCTTCTCAAGGTGCCCGTGAATTCGCATGACACGTCCGACTACCGCAACAGCGTGAAGCGCCGCCGCCATGCCCGTGCCGAAGCCCAGCAGTCGCATCCGTTCGCGCAGACGGTCTCCCGCTCCGTGTATGAATCCCGCATGCAGGATGAGAGCTACACGGAGGCAGTGAGCGAGGTCTCCGGCGCAGCGTCTCAGCGCAGCTCTTCGGCCTTCAGGCCGGAGGAGGGGCAGAGCTTGGAAGAGCATGCCCGCCGTGCGGAGAGCGCGCTTTCGGGTGGCGTCTATGTCGCAGAGCGCCGCCGCTCCAAGGGCCCCATCATTGTCGCTATCTGCCTCATCTGCGCCGTCGCGGCTGCGGGCTATCTGATCTATCAGAACATGCAGGCAGCTGAGACCACCGCCGATACAGAGACGACCGAGGCCGCCGCGACCGATACGGAAGCCGCTGCACCCGAGCCGGCAGCGACGTCTCCGGTCACAGCATCCGACGAGGTCTCCTACAACTCCGATACGGGGCTTCTGACGATGGAGAACTACGGCTTCTCCGTGACGCTTCCGACCGGCATGACTGCGGCTGTCTCCTCTGACGGCTATGGCCTCGATCTCACGGATGAGACGGACGGTGTCCAGATCAATGCCTGGGTGAAGCCCAATACGCAGGGCGCAACCCTGGACCAGCTCTCGGATGAGGCCATGGACGTGACGAACCTCACATATGCCCACGTCTCGACCCTGAACAACTGGTTCGTCGTGAGCTACTGGA
Organism: Olsenella sp. AGMB03486; assembly: GCF_040884255.1. Taxonomy (NCBI): domain Bacteria; kingdom Bacillati; phylum Actinomycetota; class Coriobacteriia; order Coriobacteriales; family Atopobiaceae; genus Olsenella; species Olsenella sp. AGMB03486. The sequence continues at coordinate 48,777 of NZ_JBEVTM010000016.1, read as the reverse complement.
AGGGATCGGAAGGCTACTACATCCGCGAGTATGTCGACTCAGAGCGCATCCTTGCACTCGAGTTCACGTGGCAGAAGGCAAGCGAGACGGCAGCCACTGAGGTCATCGACAACATGACAGACACGATCTCCATGGCGGGGGAGAAGTAGGCACAGGTCTCCAGAAAAGCCATTCGGAAGGGCTCTCTTCGCAGGAAGGGAGCCCTTCTTCTGTCACGAGAAGTCGAGGAGCCAGGCATCGGGGCAGAGGCGCAGGAGATCTCGGTCGAGCGAGACCCAGGACAAAGCTTCGTCTATCACATGGGAATCGTTCGAGGCTGCGCACCGAGCTTTGCCGAGCGTTCTGTCGCAGGTACGGTCAAGCGTGATGGAGACCGGATAGGGGAGATTCTTGAGTGCCTCCTCATAAAGCCCTGCGAGCTTTCCTGAGTTCGAGACTGGCTCATCGAGGAGGATGTGCGCTTCGGCAAGAGGTGCTGCAGCGAGTGCCTGCGCGACGAGCGAGAGGGCCTGCTCCGTTGCAGGAATCGGGCGCCAGGTGCCCGAGAGGCCGGCAAGGTCTCTGACAGAGCCATCGTCTGCCAGGATCACGGGTCCTCCTGTGAGGGCGACTTCGAGAGGGATCAGCACATTGAAGCCATCGATGAGGAGCACTGCGTCTGCACAGTCAGAAAGCGCGCGGAGCTTCTTCTGGCGTGCTTCAGCGGCACGCTTCCCTGCAGTCGCACGCAGGAGAGCAAGGCGCTGGCGCTCCTGGAACTGGTAGCGGTTGCCGACGAAGGCGGCAGCGGTGTCTCTCGGATAGCCATGATCGAGAAGATAGCCGAGCTCCTCATGCGCCTTCCTGAGGCGTCTGACATTCTCAGGCGAGAAGGTCCTTCTGTCCTTCGGGTCGTATCCGCGGTGTGTTCCCATGAGCTGCGCCTCCTGCAAGAAGCATAAGGCTTGCTCCTGCAGACAGGCGAGGGAAGATTGGAGGACCTGAGCGCTACGATAGTGTCCAGTCGATTCCAGGAGGCTGCCATGGGCGCACATACCTTCATCCTTGCATCCGATTCCTACAAGGGCTCTGCCACAAGCCAGGAGGTCGAGAGCTCTATCGCAGAAGGCATCTGGTCGCTTCTGCCGGATGCCACAATCTATTCCTATCCGGTAGCCGATGGCGGGGAAGGGACGGTTGCAGCGCTGGTGGCGGCAGGAAAGGGGACGCTCCGCACAAGGCTCGTGCATGGTCCTCTCGGGGATATGGCAGAGGCATCCTATGCCGTGCTCGAAGACGGCTCTGCCCTCATCGAATGTGCGGCCGCTTCCGGCATCACGCTCACGCATCAGGCAGAAGATGAAGCGCTTCGTGCCTCCACGTACGGCACAGGCGAGCTCATCCGTGATGCGCTCGACGAGGGATGCCGGCATATCCTTGTCGGCCTCGGAGGGAGTGCCACGACCGACGGGGGAGCGGGCATGGCTGAGGCCCTCGGGGTGCGCTTCCTCGACAGTGCAGGCCAGTCCATAGGTTCCGGCATTGCAGGGCTCGAAGAACTTGCGGAGGTCGACCTTTCCGGGATAGATCCGCGTCTTGCCGCCTGCACGTTCGAGGCGCTTTCCGATGTGCAGAATCCTCTTGCCGGACCGGATGGCGCCGTCTTCGTCTACGGGCCGCAGAAGGGCCTTCCTGCCGCACGCCTCCCCGTGCTTGACCGGACACTCGAGCGCTATGGGGAGCTTGTCAGCAAGGCAGTAGGCAGTGACATATCCTGTCTTCCTGGTGCGGGGGCAGCAGGCGGTCTCGGCGCTGGCCTTGCCGCCTTCTGCGCAGCGAAGATCAGGTCGGGAATCGATGCCGTGCTCGATGCGCTCTCCTTCGACGAGCATCTCGGCGAGGCCGATCTCGTCGTCACCGGCGAAGGGCGCATGGATGCACAGACCGCCAAGGGCAAGGCTCCTGTCGGCATTGCCCGGCGTGCTGCGCGCTACGGCGTGCCGGTAGCTGCCATCGTCGGCTCCTGCGCAGATGATATCGAGGCGGTGCACGAGGCTGGCATCGATATCGTGCTTTCCTGCGTGATGGCGCCATCGACCCTCGAAGAATGCATCGAGAAGACGCCGGATGCTCTGAGGCGTGCCGGAAGGAGGCTTGCCCGCATCGTAGCCCTTGCGGAGCGCCTCCGCTAGGAGCTGTCTCCTTCTTTGCATCTTGAAGAAGGTTCTGCCTGATGGAAATCCCTGCTTCTATACTCCACAGCATATGGCAAGCAAGGAGGCAGGCATGTTTTCCATCGACAAGGATGTCTTCGATGTGCTGCCGACGCTCTGCGTCGGCCTTGTCGTAGCCCATAACATCGACAATACGAAAGACTATCCGGCAGTCGACGGCGTGCTCGACAAAGCGGTGGATGAAGCACGAGAGCGTCTTTCTGGCATGAATGCATCAGAAGACCCGAGAGTCCAGCCCTATCGGGAGGCCTTCCATGCCCTCGCCATGAGTCCCTCGCGCTATCCTTCATCGAACATTGCGCTGCTGCGCCGCATCGTGAAGGGCAAGGCGCTCTGGCGCGTGAATCCTGTTGTCGACCTCGGCAATGCCATCTCGATCGGCTATGGGGTGCCGTTGGGCGCCCATGCGCTCGAGACGCCTGACGAGCATCTCGAGCTTCGCTTCTCGCGTCCGGATGATGTCTTCATCGCGCTCGGAGAGGATGCGCCCGATCCGACGCTCGAGCCAGGCGAGCTCGTCTACGCTGTCGGCAATCTCGTGCACACGAGGCGCTGGACCTGGCGGCAGAGCGAGAACGGAAAGATCGTGCCCGAGACGACCTCTGTCGCCTTCCCGATAGATGGCTTCACGGACAGGAATCTCGGCCAGGTAGAGTCCGCCTGCGGAGACCTCAAGAAGGAGCTCGAAGACATCTTCGGCTGCACGGCGACGTTTGCGCTCGCAGATGCCGAGCATCCAATCGTTGCGTAAGCGAGAAGGAGGGCGCGCGTCCACAAGGACCCGCGCCCTCCTGGCAGATATATATGCACTCTTAGTGGCAGCAGTGGCCGCCCGCGCCGCAGTGGCCGCCTTCATGATGATGGGCACCGCAGGTCGGTGCCGCCGAAGGTGTGAGCGTGCCTGCGAGGAAGGCCTTGACGGCCTCATCTGCAGAGCCTGAAGCGCCCGGCACGACGCGGATGCCCTGCGAAGCAAGTGCCGCGAGCGCGCCTCCGCCGATGCCGTCGCAGATCACTACATCGACGCCGCCCTGTGCAAGAAGGCCAGCAAGCGCGCCGTGGCTCACACCGTTCGAGCTGACGACCTCGGAGCGCTTCACCTCGCCGTCCTCGATATCGTAGAGCTTGAACTGCTCGGCCCTTCCGAAGTGGGGGAAGATCTCTCCGTCGGAATAGGTTGCAGCGATACGCATGATGTTTCCTTCCTTCCCTGTCCAGGAGGCTTCTGGCTCGCCTTCGAAGTTGGCAGCGCCGCGGACGACTTCGATTGTCTTGCCGTTCACGAGGGCATCTGCCACCTTCCGGTGTGCCGAAGCGGCAATGCTCGCGATGGTCGCACGCGAGACGCCGAGCGAGGCAGCTGCTTCCTTCTGGTTTCTGCCTTCGTAGTCGAGGATTCTCAGGACTTCGAGCTCATCTGCTGCAAGCTCGATTTTCCAGCAGCAGCCTGCGGGCACTCCTATGGGTGCGAATCCCGTATATTCGGGTACGAGCTGCACCTGCCTGCGCTTTTCTGGCCTTCCTGCCATGAAGCCTCCTATTACTGACATATGTCAGTAATTACTATAGCGAGCAGATGGGAGAGTGCAAGGAAGAGATCAGAGAAGCTGAAGATGAATGGTTCTCCTTTATTAATGATAAATAGTATCAACTTGAAGAAACTGTGAAGAAGAAACTAAGAGCAAATCACATTAATAAAAACTGGTTGGTGGGTATATTGTCACTAACAAAAACAAGTCCTAACAAAAGAAAGGAACTGATATGGCAACCACCAAGAACATCGACGCTCTCAACCAGCTCCTCGCAGATCTTACGGTCGACTACCACAAGCTCCAGAATGCCCACTGGTACATCACGGGCAAGGATTTCTTCCAGGTGCACGCAACGCTCGAAGAGCTCTATGACGGCGTGCTCCCGCACATCGACGAGGTAGCAGAGCTCATCCTCCAGGAAGGCGGACGTCCTGTTGCCTCCCTCAAGGAGACCCTTGCGCTTTCGAAGGTCGAAGAGCGTCCCTCCGAGCCGCTATCGAGCGAGGAAGCTTTCTCGATCGTGAAGGCTGACTTCGAGCTTCTCCAGAGCGATGCTGCTACCGTGAAGTCGCTCGCAGATGAGTCCGGACGCACGGTCGTGAGCGCCGCTATGGACGATATCCTGGCCGAGCTCTCGAAGAATCTCTGGATGCTCCGCCAGCAGGCGCAGGAGATCTAGACCATCCCCCGGGCCTTTTGGGGAAGGAGGCCCGCATACCTTCATCGGAGGGAGGAAGCAGGTGCGCTTCCTCCCTCTTCTTCTGTCTCGGCAAGAAGCCTCTCGAGGAAGGCACGCCAATCCTCTCTGAGCCAGGACGGTCCTGCAATCTTCACCATGCCGCCCATGCCGGCTATCCAGCCGAAGAACTGGTCTGATTCGAAGACCTTCGCATGGGCCAGGACCCAGCCATCTCCTGCTGGCTCGAATGTGGCCGATGTCCCGAAGCGGTCGCGCACGATCTCGGTCTTGCCATCACGTACGGCAAGCAAGGCGTCTGCCTTCCTTCCCTTGAAGCGTCCGAATGCCTCATAGGCACTTTCTGCATAGTGCCAGGAGGCTATCGTCTCGTTCTCATCTGCAGGGGCATACTCGATCCGTACGGGGCCCATGCGGTCGCATCTGAACTCTGCGATATCCTGCCGTGCTTCCTCCCAGGCGCTCAGATAGTAGAAGCCCTCGTCGTAGACGATATCGAGCGGCGTCACGACATAGCGCTTGCCGTTGTGGACAGCTCTCGGTGTGCCTGTCGCATCGAGGTGGAAATAGGGAAACGAGATCTGCCGCCTCTCTCTCAGCGCTTCATGGATCTGGTCGATGTTTCCAAAGACGCTCCTGTTCTGCGACTTGATGCGTCCCACGACGTGGATCCGTCTGTCGAGCTTCTCCTGCTCATAGCTGTTTGCAAGCGTCTTGATGCTTGCAACGAGGTTTCTGGCCTGCCGCTCCGTGATGGCACGGCAGGATTCGATTGCATCGACCATGAGCATGAGCTCGCCGAGCGTGAAGTCGGGATGTGCCAGAGCGTAGCGCGGAGGATGCGTGCCATAGGTCGCGATTGCGATATCGAAATCGCGGAGTGCCTGGATGTCGCGATAGATGCTCTTGCGCTCTGCCTCTATGCCATACGCCTTGAGCTTCTCGATGAGCTCTGCCATCGTGAGTCCATGCTCAGGGTCGGTCTCCTCCTGGAAGATCTTCCAGAGATAGAGGATCTTGAGCTTCTCGTTTCCGGTCTTGGCCACGTGTCCTCCTTTGCTGTTCGGACCCCATGATAGGCTCGGCGAGCCCCACAATCTCCATCTGTCCCATAAACGGTACTGTCCCATAACTGGGACAGATAAAGGAAGGACGATGGATACCATAAGCTTTGAGAACGGAAGCTGAAAGGGGCAGATATGGCAGAGGATTCAAGGCATCTTGCAGATTTCTTCGTGGCTGGCATGCGCTATTGGGATGGCGCTCTCGTCGTCTCCGACCTGAAGCCGGGAAAGAAGCTCCGCCTTGTAGCAGAGCCCGACAATGCCTACGACCACAACGCCGTGGCAATCTGGCGCAAGAAGACGAAGCTCGGCTATATCCCGGCTGACGAGAATGCGCTCGCAGCCCAGCTCCTGCGCTTCGGGCACGGTGATGTTATCGAGTGCCGAGTGCTTTCGGTCGACCCGACCGCAGATCCCTGGAAGCAGGTCAGGGCAGGACTCTTCATCACCGATGCACGCAAGGATGCGCAGACGCAAGAATAGCGTTCGCGGAGAGGAAGGAGCAGCTATGGAGAAGGATGAAGACAAGGCGCCAGCGCCCGCAGAGCCTGAGGAGGGAAAGCCTGAGAAGAAGCATAGGAGGGGACGCATCGTCCTCATTGCCGCAATCGTCCTCGTCGTCCTCATCGCTCTTATCGGCGCCTTCGGCGGCAGCAAGAAGAAATCGGACGAACCCTTCGATCCGAGCACCTATGAGAGCATGGACTACGCGGCAGTCGCGCAGAATCCCGACTCCTACAAGGGCAAGAAGCTCTATGCGAAGGGTAAGATCGTGCAGGTCATCGAAGGCGACTCTGAGACGGATCTGCGCGTCGCGACTGCCACGGACGGCTACGACGACATTGTCTTCGTTGCCTACGATCCCGATATCCTCGACGGTGCGCATCTGACGGAGGGGCAGTATATCGGCGTCTATGGGCACTGCAAGGGCCAGGTGAGCTATACATCTGCGCTCGGTGCAAAGATTTCGATTCCGGGACTCGATGCCGACTCCATCGACCAGACCGTCAAGAGTCCTCAGGAAGTCCAGATCGAAGCCATGCAGGCAATGCTTGACGGAGCAGACTTCGAGAAGGTCGACACATCGGGATACGGCACCTGGGAGTACGTTGCAAAGATCCAGAACACGACGGAGAACGACTACAGCAATGTGTCTCTTGTCCTCGGCATCTACGATGCATCGGGCATGCGCATCGGCGAGACCTATGCCAATGCGACAAGCTGGGCTCCGGGAGAGACCGTCCAGTTCGAAGGCTATCTCGACAGCACGAAGGCCGATGCGGCCGTCTCTGTGAAGCCCGAGATTCAGAGCTTCTCGATCGGGTCGGACTATTATTCGCCAAGCCAGCTCTCGTAAGCGAGCTTGCTTATAGGAAGGGAAGAGGAGGAGGCCTTCGGGTCTCCTCTCTCTTGTGTGGAGCGGCAAGGCTCAGGATTTCCTTGCCTTGTGTGCGATATAGCAGGCAAGCGCGAAGAAGCCGGCTGTCACGATGGGGAGGATAACCTGCCAGAAGGCGGCAAAGGCACCCCCGACCCAAATGGCAAGACACTCCACGGCGAGCATGAGGCCGAGGACGCAGGCGGCGTAGAGGCTGTATTCCTGAAACGAGATGTCTCCCATCATTGCCTCCCGGACAAGAAGCGGATTGCAGCCTATGCTAGGCAGCTCCGATAAGCGCAGAGAAAGCCATCTGTCAGCCATCTGTTACGGAAATTCGAACAGAGCGCTGAGGACTCTGCACAAAAGCTGAAGGAAAAAGCGGGCGAGCCGTAATATGGCCGAAACAGAATCTCCGTATGCTCGTCTTATCGTCCACAGGAAGGATGCAGTTCATGTTCGCAGCCACCGACAATGCAGCTCTGAGCGCTCAGCGCGTGCTGGGTGCATGGTGGCGTACAAGGACTTCGAAACTTCCGGCGTGACGACGGCCTTGTCTTCATACACATCTGGGGCTCTCGGTTACGTACCGGGAGCCCCTTTTTTGTATGCAGACGCACAGCATTCCCTGAAGAGAAAGAGGAGCAAGATGGGCGCAGAAGCAGCAAAGACCGATCCTTACCGCATCTATCTGAAGGAAGACCAGATTCCGACCGCCTGGTACAACCTGCGTGCCGATATGCCGGAACCACCCGAGCCGATGAGGCTGCCGAATGGCAAGGTCGCGACGTTCGACGATATCAAGCCAGTCTTTGCGGACGAGCTCTGCCGCCAGGAACTCGATGACACGACGCGCTACTTCGAGATTCCAGCTCCTGTCATGGAGATGTACAAGGTCTACCGGCCGAGCCCGCTCTGTCGTGCCTACAACCTCGAGCGCGCGCTCGACACCCCGGCGAAGATCTATTACAAGTTCGAGGGAAACAACACGTCCGGCTCGCACAAGCTGAACTCCGCCCTTGCCCAGGCCTACTATGCCTATGCCCAGGGCATCACGAACATCACGACCGAGACCGGTGCTGGCCAGTGGGGCACGGCGCTCTCCGAGGCAGCAGCGCACTTCGGCCTCAACCTCGACGTGTTCATGGTGAAGTGCTCGTATGAGCAGAAGCCCTTCCGCCGTTCTGTCATGCAGACGTTCGGCGCGACAATCACGCCGTCGCCGTCCGATACGACCGAGGCAGGCAGGAAGATCCTTGCCGCCGATCCGACGTGCACGGGATCTCTCGGCACCGCCATCTCCGAGGCGGTCGAGCGTGCGCTCAACGTGCCGGGCAACAAGGGACGCTACCAGCTCGGCAGCGTGCTCAACCAGGTCGTGCTCCATCAGTCGATCATCGGCCTCGAGTCCTATGAGGCGCTCCGTGAGCTCGGCGAATATCCTGACATTGTTATCGGCTGCTGCGGTGGCGGCTCGAACTTCGCTGGCCTCATCGCCCCCTTCATGCGCGACAAGCTGACAGGCGTGCATCCTGATACACGCTTCATCGGTGTCGAGCCGGCAAGCTGCCCGTCGCTTACCCGCGGCGTCTATGCCTATGACTACGCTGATACGGGCCAGACCTGCCCGCTCTGCAAGATGTATACGCTCGGCAATGGCTTCATCCCGAGCTCTGACCATGCAGGTGGCCTGCGCTATCACGGCATGAGCCCAATCGTCTCGAAGCTCAAGCACGATGGCTGTATGGAGGCTGTCGCCGTGAAGCAGACTGACGTCTTCGCTGCAGCAGAGAAGTTTGCAAAGCTTGAGACGATTCTGCCGGCACCGGAGAGCTCGCACGCAATCCTTCAGGCCATCCGCGAGGCAGAAGCCTGCCGAGAGACGGGCGAGGCGAAGACGATCCTCTTCGGCCTCACCGGCACCGGCTACTTCGATATGGTCGCTTATGACAAGTACAACAAGGGCGAGCTCGAGGACCATATCCCCACGGACGAAGAGCTGCAGGCTGGCTTCGATACGATTCCCCATATTCCGGGCATCCAGTAGAAGGAAGCATCTGCCGCTGGCAGGTCTGAGATAACAAGACAGAGACAATGTGTGCGATTGTGCTCATGTCAAGTCGCATTTCGGGTAAGCTCCTCCCTAAAAGACCTTCTGGCCTACGGGAGGAGCTCATATCATGGCTGATTTGAAACGGACGGCTCTGGTGTCTGCCGGAGCAGCAGCGGCATGCGTGGCAACTTTGGCGTCGGTGAAGACGGCACTTCTCAAGCCTTCCAGGCCCAAAGGTGCTCCGATCGGAGCGGATGGCTATGAGGCAGGGATGGATGCGGTCGAGCGCTTCCAGGAGCTCCTCCGGATTCCTACGGTCTCGAGAGACAATGTCTCGGTGCGCGACGATGAGGCATTCAGGCGCTGGATCCCGACGCTCGAGCGGCTCTATCCGAAGACGCTTGCGGCAACGGAGCTTCATCGCATCGATGATTTCGGCATCCTCCTCCGCTGGCCAGGACGCGATGCTTCCCTCGACCCTGTCATCGTTATGGCGCACCAGGATGTTGTGCCCACAGAAGGGCAGACCTGGACGCATGATCCCTTTGCGGCAGAGATCTCTGACGGCGAAATCTGGGGCAGGGGAACGCTCGATACGAAGTGCATCGACTGTGCGCTCTTCGAAGCGATGGAATATCTGATCGGTGAGGGCTATGTGCCGCCACGCGATGTGTGGTTCTTCTCTTCGGACGGCGAGGAGATCAATGCGCCGACCTCGAAGCATGCGGTTGCCTGGCTCAAGGAGCACAACGTCACGCCCTTTATGGTGCTCGATGAGGGAGGGGCGCTTGCAACAGATGCAGGCCTGGGCGTCACGACCCCGATTGCTATGGTCGGCGTCTCCGAGAAGGGGCATGTCGACCTGCTGGTGAAGGCGTATGCCGAAGGCGGCCATGCCTCGACGCCGGGCAGAAACGATGCGGCGGCACTGCTCTCCCGTGTCGTTTCGCGCATCGTGGACAACCCGCCCGAACCGCACCTGATTCCTGTCGTGGCACGCACGCTCTCAGAGATTGGCGCCTGGGCAGGAGGGCCGTATCCGGCCGTGTTTGCAAACCTCTGGGCGACGAAGCCTCTTGTCGAGCAGCTCATGAGCAAGAGCCCGGAGACGGCCGCAATGCTTCGGACCACGTATGCCGTGACGCAGCTCAAGGGGTCGGCAGCGCACAACGTGCTGCCGGCTGTTGCCGAAGCGAACCTCAATGTGCGCGTCGCCCCGTTTGAGACGATCTCCGACGCACTCGAGCGTGCACGCATGCTTGCAGCAGCAGAATGCAAGGCATCGGGTGTGCCGCCCACGAGGGTCGAGGTCTCGATTCGCGAGGAGTGCCCCTACGGAGAGCCGGCTCCCATCAGCCCCTGGGAGCATGGGCGCGCCTTCGACTATATCCATCGCTGTGTGGCAGGCGTCTATCCCGAAGCAGGCTTTGCGCCCTACGTGCAGAACTCCTCGACCGATTCGCTCCAGTTCTGTGCCATCTGCAAGCGGGTCTACCGCTTTGCCGGCTTCATCTATTCGAAGGAAGCCCGCTCCCTCATTCATGCGGCGAATGAGCGCATCGGCGTCGATGTGTTCAGACGCGGCATTGGCTTCTATGTGGCGTTTCTGGGACACCTCGAGGAGCTGGCATAGAGCAAGAAGATATCCATTGGCAGGAGGTTCGCATGAGCGATAAGGATATGCGCAAGAAGGCAGCGAAGATCGACTACGCGACGGTTGCATTCGCGAGCCTGCCATTCATGGGGATGATCAGCTTCTGGCAGGTCTTTGACGGCATCATTCCGAAGATGCTCACGCAGACCTTCGACCTCTCGAATGCCGTGACTGGATTCGTGATGGCAATAGACAACATCTTCGGGCTGTTCCTTCTGCCGCTCTTCGGCATCCTCTCGGACCGCTGCACCTCGAAGCTCGGGCGCCGCACGCCCTTCATCATTGCAGGCTCGTTCCTGGCCGTTATCGGAACGCCGCTCATCGCAATTGCGAACAATGTCGGCAGCCTGGCCCTTCTGATCTCTGCCATCATCCTGACGCTTGTCGCGATCTGCATGTATAGGACCATGACCGTGGCAATCGTGGCAGATATCACGCCGCGTCCCCTGCGCATGAAGACCGACTCCGTCAAGAAGCTTGTCGGCTATGCCGGTACCGGCGTCATGCTTGTCTGCATCTCGGCCATGGTGCCGAAGACAGAGCATCCTGACTATCTGCCGCTCTTCCTCGTGCAGGCAGGGATGATCCTGCTCTCGCTTCTTCTCTATCTTGCCAAGGTCAGGGAGCCGAAGCTCGTCGAGGAGATGCATGCCAAGAGCCTCGAGATGGGCATCAAGGAAGACGAGATCGAGAAGGACGACTCGCCTGAGGCGGGCGGCAAGGACAAGATCACAGACCCTGACATCCACCGCTCGCTCGTGCTGCTTCTTGCGGCAGACTTCTTCTACTACATGAGCTACAACGCAATGACCACGAACATCAGCAGGTATGCCGACACATTCTACGGAATGCAGGGAGGCTCCTTTGCGATCATCAACATCGTGACGATTATCGGTGCCCTTGCGACCTATGTGCCGCTGGCGAACCTGTCGCTTCGTATCGGCAGGAAGAAGGTCGGCCTCCTCTGTGGCGCTGCCATGGCAGTGTGCCCCGTGATTCTGTGGCTTGTGCCGGGCTTCCATCCTGCCTTCTATGCCCTCTTCCTTGTTATGGGTGCAGGCCTGGGCGGCGTCGACCTCTGCGTCTTCAACATGATCCTGGAGCTCTGCTCGGCCCGCTCCGTCGGACGCTATTCCGGCTACTACTACACGGTGTCCATGGCAGCGCAGGTCGCAACGCCTATCCTCTCTGGCCTCGTTATGGATGTGGCGCCTGGGACGCTCTTCCTCTACATCGCCCTCATGGGTCTTGCTATGGTCATCTCGCTGGTCCTTGCGAAGCACGGCGACGCAATCTTGATCGACGAGGTCGCAGCACGCGAGGAGAAGGCTGAAGCGCACTAGATGGAGCTTTGCTGAGCCGAGCTTCCGCTCTGCTACGCTTTGAAGCAGATCCGGACTTCAAGGAGGAAACCATGCAGGCACGCTTCATCCACCGCTGCACCCACGTGCTCGATCTCGAAGCCACGAAGAAGTTCTACGAGAAGGCGCTCGGCTTCCACGTCGTGAGGGTATCGGGACCCGAGGACGGCTCCTGGTCGAACACGTTCATGGCAAACGACGCAGCGCCCTTCGAGCTCGAGCTTACCTGGAACAGGGGACGCACGGAGCCCTACGACAATGGCGGGAGGGACACCCACATCGCCTTTGCGGTCGATGACTTCGAGGCCTACCACGAGCTCCACCGCCAGATGGGCGTCATCGACAAGGAGAATCCCGCGATGGGGCTCTACTTCATCTGCGATCCTGACGGGCAGAGGATCGAGATCCTGCCTGAGAAATAAGTGGCAGGGAAACCTGCATCTCAAGGGCTTCCGGAATACTCCGGAAGCCCTTCTTCTTTGGGCGAAGGCATGGACGGAAGACCAACTCGACAGGGAATAGTCTCAGCTCGACACCCCCGAGCGTGAACTCGACAGGGGCTTCTGAAGATGCCTTCAAGGACGCGTTTCGGTAGTGTGAATGTATGGGCTGATGCTGAGGAATTTCGGCTATCCTCGAGGTCAAGACCTTTCTCGGCGCTATGATTCATGCGCATGAATCCTTCCCGTATGGATATCCCTTCCCAAGACCGCATGGCAGAGCTCTCTCTGCCCCACACAAGATGAAACCCCCGGCTTTGCCGGAGCGGCAGGTCCTGCAGGAAGAGACAGGAAAGATCTCACGGGAAAGGCTGAAGACAGAATCGTCCGCCTGGCAGGCGCCAGGCAGGTGGAGTGATAGCAATGACAGACAAGCAGCATGCACGCCATTTCAAGGAAGAGGAGCCGAAGCGCCGGCGCAGAGAGAGAAAGACCAAGGAAGAGAAGGCTCCTCAGCGTCCCGCCAAGAGGGAAGAGGCCGCTGCGTATCCCGAAGCTGAACCAGAAGACGAGGATGGCTTCACGCAGATAGCCGATGTCGTGGATTCTGCGGCGGGAGATGCGTGGGACGACCCCTTCGACCTCATGCCTGAGATGCAGGAAGAGTCTGAACCTGTCCAGCTGAAGGCAGAGCCTGAGCCGGAGCCGAAGAAGCATCACCCAATCCGAAACCTGATCGTCTTCCTTCTTGTCCTCTTCATTGCAGCGGCAGGTGTCTTCGGCTACGAGTTCCATGAGAGTGCCCAGTCTGTCGCCTCCTCTGCACGTGCTGTGGCAGCGACAGGATCTGACTTCATGTCGTCGGTGCAGTCGGGCTCGACCACCTCGCTTTCCGGGAATGCCGAGAGCCTTGTGCGCTATGCCGCCTCGATGGAGCAGGAGACCGAGAGTCCGGTCTGGAAGATTGCAGAACACCTTCCTGTCATCGGAGACGATGCGTCGCGTGTGGCTACGCTTGCCGATGTGGTCCAGGACCTGACGGACAATGTCGCGAAGCCGGTCGCAGAGAGCCTTTCTGCTGTCTCAGGCGAGCAGCCCTTTGCCGATCATGCAATCAATGCCTCGGTCCTGAAGACCTACTGCGACGCACTGGCCGATGCTGCGCCTTCGCTTGCCGCCGCGCGGGAGACGGTCGACAGTCTCGGCACGGCAGATTTCGCTGAGGTTGCTGAACCGCTTGCTGCCATACAGGAGAGGCTCGACACGATTGGCGCTGTTGCAGGACGTGCCGAGGAGCTCTCGCCGGTGATCTCCGGCATGTTCGGGGCAGAGGGGGAGAGGACCTATCTCTTCGTCGTCGAGGACACCTCCGACATCCGCTCGGTCGGCGGCGCTGCGACGTCTGCTGCGGTCATGACCATAGACAATGGAGCAATCAGGCTCGAGAGCTTCGAGGATCTCTCCGATGAGCTTGTCAGAGATGATGTGCTGACCGACGACGAGCAGACGCTTCTCGGCCTCATGGGGCATGACGGCAGCTTCACGGCAGACGACGCAGGCTCGCTTCCGAGCTTCTCCCGCGCCGCGCAGGTCCTCATCCAGGCGGCAGAGGCTTCTGGCAAGACGAAGATTGACGGCGTGATTGCGGTCGACCCGATGTTCCTGCAGAGCATGCTTGGCCTTACGAGTGGCGTCACGGCATCCGATGGCACGAAAATCGACGGGACAAATCTCGCAGCCCTGCTGCTTGCCCCTGATGATGAGGTCTCCGCCAATACATCGTTTGCGCAGACCGCGAGCCTTGCAGTCAATGCCGTGCTCTCGAACATGGACGAGATGTCCTACGGCAGCCTCGCAAAGGTCCTGAATGCCGGCGTGGACGAGGGACGCCTGCTCTTCTACATGGCAGAAGACGATGAGGAGAAGGTGCTCGATGCTATCGGTGCGGCTGGCTCCTTTGCAGAGGATGCCTCGACGTCCGAGACCGGCTTCTTCCTCTCCGATGTCTCGGATACGGGGCTCGGCAGCTCGATCTCGATCGAAGGGACCATCGGCGATGCGGTGGTCGCATCCGATGGCAGCATCTCCTACGACGTGACCGTGAAGCTTGCCAACAGTGCCGAAGACACAGACGAAGAGCGGACGCTTTCGGCTCCGGGCAAGAAGGCAGAGGAGCTCTCGACATTCATGGGCTTTGCTATCACCGCCCCTGCAGGTGCTGCAATCTCCAAGCTTTCCTGCGATGCAGCGTCCGAGTCGGACGATGAGCTTTCGCTTTACGGGACCGATGCGTGGGCGGGTACGTTCAGCCTCGGTCCGGGAGAGTCGGCATCCTTCACCTACACGGTGACGCTTCCTGCAGGAGCAGATGCCGCGCTCGCGCTCAGGATGACGCCGCAGCCGATGGCTGCCTGAGAGGACTGCAAGATGCGAGAAAGGCTCCTGGCGGATGGTCCGCCAGGAGCCTTTCCATGTCTGGATCCTCTCCCGCGATGTCTATCTCTTCAGGCCCTGAAGTCCCAGAAGCGCTGCTCCGATGGCTCCGCAGAGCTGGGAGTCGGGATGCGTGGCGACAGGGGAGCCGAGTGCCTCGGAGAGGGCTGTGACGACACCTGCGTTCTGGGCGACGCCTCCGGTCATGAGATAGGGGCCCTCGGCGTGCACGCGCTTTGCGAGCGCCACGGTCTTGGCGGCAACCGAGACATCGAGGCCGTGGATGATGTCAGGGACAGGCGTGTCCTGTGCGACGAGGCTCACGACCTCCGACTCGGCGAAGACCGTGCACATGCTCGAGATCTTCACCTCGTGCTTCCAGGTGAGGCCGAGGCGGCAGAACTCGTCGAGCGGCAGCTCAAGCGTCCTTGCCATCATCTCGAGGAAGCGGCCCGTGCCGGCGGCGCACTTGTCGTTCATTGCGAACGAGAGCACCTCGCCTTCGGAGGAGAGATGGATCGCCTTCGAGTCCTGGCCGCCGATATCGATGATCGAGCGGACAGAGGGCATGAGGAAATGGGCGCCGGCAGCATGGCAGGTGATCTCAGTGATGGTCGTATCCATGCCAGGGATGTTCATGCGACCGTAGCCGGTAGCCACAGAGAGGCCGATGTCTTCCGGAGAAAGGCCTGCCTCCTCGAGCACGGCTGCCTTTGCCGCTTCGGCGGCGTGGCTCGCCTTGGCGCCGGTAGCCAGGATCTTCGTTGCGAGGATATGGCCATCGGCGTCCATGAGGACGGCGTCGGTCGAGGTTGAGCCTGAGTCGATGCCGAGAACATAGCGGACCGGGGCATCCGTACGTGTTGCGGCTGGCTGCTTCTTGGCGCCGATCGTCTCCGTGAATGCCTCGATGCGCGTGGCAAGCTGGCCTGCGCTCTGGGAGCTTCCGTCTGTCTCTATCTTCACGGTGGGCACGCTGCCTTTCATGTCGCGGCATTCGAAGCCGTAGTAGTCGCAGAATTTCATCGTGTGGTAGATGATGCCGCGCTCGCCCTTTTCGCTGAAGAGCTTCTGGCGTGCAGTGTCGTCCTGCATGCGCATGCACGGCATCTGGTCGAGGAGCGCCTCCGCGTACCAGTCAAGGAAGGCAGAAAGAGGCACTCTCTTCTCTTCAGGGCCGCAGGCTTCGCAGTGCCCCTGCCTCTCCATGCGGGCGAGGCTTCGGGGCAGCGTATCAGGAAGATGCCGGGAAGTGCAGGTCGCATTCTCGACAGGAAGCGCTACCTCGCGCCCGACAGCAGAGAGCAGGGCTTTCGAGGCATGGGCGCCGGCAAGCGTCACGTGATCCTGCGCAAGCGGGACTGTCGGCTCGAGAGCGGCTAGCGCACGTCCGAGGTCGAACGTCTTGCCGCAAGTCTCGGCATAGCTTTTCGCAAGCGTCTCGAGCCGCGCGCGAAAGAGGGCCACCTCTCTCGGTCCGCGCTTCCTCGGAAGATCGAGCAGATAGAGGAAGCGGTAGCGTCCGGGGTGCTTCTCTTCGGTCTCTCTGAGCACGTCGAATACGCGCTTCACGGCGTCGCAGCACGTGACAAGCACGACCTCGTGCACATCGTCCTCGAGCAGGCGCTCGAGCATGCCTTTTGCGTAGCCGCAGAGGTTTGCGTGCGCGAGCGTTGCGGCAGCCTGAAAGTCGGATGTGTCTGTCTCGGCGAGGTGTGCTGCGGTGCCGAAGCCGGCAAAGAGCTCCGTCGGCGTGTACTTGCAGGCGTAGAAGATCTCGTCAGCCACGGTGTGCCTCCAGAAGCTCGAGGAAGGCATCGAATCTCGTGGTCATCTGTCCTTCCATGCAGTTTGCGCGGTCGACCGCATCGCCGTCGAGCACGAGGACCGGATATCCTGTCTCTTCGAGCATCTGGCGCATGAGCTGTGAGGCGCCTGCCGTCTGTCGGCATCCCCAATGGCAGAAGATCACGGCGCCATCGGCATGCGTCGCCTGAGCGAGGCGTACAAGCGTGCGTCCGCGGCGCTCGGCAGGGCCGTTGAAGCAGTTCCTGACGACCCTTTCTGCCATGAACTCATAGGGAGTCCCTGGTCCGAAGAGAAGCCCGTCCGCACGGGCACCCTGAAGCTTGGCCTCTTCGCCCTCCGGCTCAAGGAAGTCAAACATCATGTCCGACGCTACGATCTGGGCGCGCTCTGTGCAGTCGATCTGCCTTCCTATGCCTTCGAGGAAATACGGGGAGACATGGCCCCAGACAAGGTTCAGGCCCTGGTACGTATCGGCGTAGGCGATATCGTGCTTCATGCGTGTCGCAAATCGCTCTGCCTCAGGCGTGCCAAGCAGGAGATGCAGGTCGAGCATCTCCATCATCTCGAGCGTCATCGTGTTCCTGAGATTCTTGCCGCTGCGGTGGGGAAGGGTAGAGAGAAGCGCCTTCCTCGTGCGTTCGGAGCTCTCGCAGAGCTCTGTGAGCTTCGTCTCGCTGAGCTTCTTTCCGAAGGCTTCCTCTGCCATCTTCCCCATATCCCTGAGCTCGTCTGCGACGTAGAGGATTGCATCGCAGGAGAGCTCGTAGGGGACATCGATGAAGGAGAAGGGCACGCCCCAGCGCGCAGCGAGCGTCTTGAAGCTCAGATTGTTCGCGTCGCAGGCGACGGAGGTCGCAGCAAGCATGCGGGGCGCCTCGAGCACGCCTGTCGTGGCAAGGCCCATGAGCGTCTTGTGGTAGCTGCAGTAGGTCTCGGGGATGCCTGAGGCTTCTGCGGCTGCGATGATGCCGGACTCTGCCTGGGCGCCGCTTGCAAAGCTTGCAATGGCTTCGGCTGTCGCAGGCAGGGCATCGAGCGCATGGAAGATCTCGTTGGGCGTGAAGATGCTCGTCACTGCCATGCGCTCAGGATGTGCCATGGCAGAGACGACGCGGGACATGAAGAGGGCATAGCCCTCGCGTCCCGAAGGCAGGAAGCGCCTGTCTCCTGCTATCTGCGTCTTTGCCGCCATGCCCTTGTAGCCTGCCATGAGCCAGGCGCGGGCAAAGGAAGGACGTGTGGCCAGCGCATTGTCGGCCACACGTCCATACCAGGCGATAATGTCGTCTGCCGTCATCTATGCCTCATCCGGTGACATGAGCTGGACGACCTCGAACGGATGCTTCGAGGAGGCGATGATGTCAGAAGAGCCGAAGACGCAGGACACGTGGTGCTCGGCACACCAGGCAAGCGGCGTGGCCAGGCTCCTGATATCGTCTGCAGACGTCTCGAGCACCTCGTGCCTCAGATTCTGTCGCCACGTGGCGGGACGCTCCTGGAAGCGTGCGCCATCCTGGAGCCGTGCCCAGGAGCGGGGCTTCTTCGGCGCATCGATGCCGGCGACGGTCGAGACAAGGTATCCCGTGAGCTCGCCGTCCTGTGGCTCCCAGTCCTTGAGCCAGGCAGCCTGGCCTTCGTAGCGCGCAAGCGTCTCGTCGATATGGGGGTCGCGGTAGGAGTAGTTCTGCGTCATTCCGTTCGACTGATGACGGATGCCGGCGCCGTAGGCGCCGCCCTTCACGCGGACCTCGTTCCAGAGGTAGCCGAAGGAGAGCGGACGGGTACCGACCTGCCAGACACCGAGCGAGCTCGTATCGTCAGGGCAGGGAAGCGAGGACGTCCCGACATAGACGACGTTCGATGGCACGACGAAGGCCTCGTCGACAGGCTCTGCAGGCGGAATCTTGAGATTCTCCTCGGTGACCTGGCCGCCCTTGAAGGGAAGGCCGAGGTCACCTGCGGCATCCCAGAAGCGGGCAAGGTCCTCGTCTGAACCGGTGAAGCTCACTTGGATATCGTCTGCCGTGAAGATGCGGCCGGCAAGGTTGTAGAGCACCTCGACGGTCGGCTGCTTCCTGTACTGCCAGCGGTCCAGGAGCTTCTTCAGGAACAGATAGAAGTCGACGCCCGAGAGCTTGTCCATGAAGCGGGAGAGCGGCAGAATCTTCGACGTGGCCCTGTTCATTGCAAGGACATGGCCGTTGTTCATGAACTCCTGCTCCATTGCAACACGGCGCTGCTGGAGGATCTGGTAGATCTTGTCGGTGTCCTCGCCGAAGAGCGTCTCTGCCCAGACCTCGCGCGGAATTGAGGCAAGGGACGCCACGTTCTCGGAGAGTGCGGAGGCGCCGACGACGAGCTTCGGATTCACGAAGCCGAGGTCGCCCTGCTTGCCATAGGCCTCGCAGAACACGCTGAAGCTGCCGAGCTTCGTCTCGACGAGCGTGTCGAGATCGGATGCCGTGTGGTGCTGCGTCGAGAGATTGCCCAGAAGGTCGGAAAGGATCGCGACATAGGGGAGCTCTTCGAAGCCGACGCGCTTGAGGTCGAAGTAGTAATAGACATAGTCGATGTGGTGCGTCTCGATCCTGTGGTGCCAGCAGGGAAGAGGCGTGCTCGACTCTGCGACTTCAGGATCTTTCGTTCCCTCATCGATATCGGAGAGGGCAAGGGCGGGAAGCTTCGCCAAGTTCTCCGGGCTGTCTGGCGCTTCCTGCTCGGCCCTGAGCGCAGCCTCCTCGTCCATCACCTGCTGAAGGGCAGCGTCGTCCATCTTAGCCTTGAGGTCGGAGAGCTCCTTCTCCTCTTCGGCGTGGCTTCCTTCCTCGGCAGGCACGAGCTCGACGGCGGCGGTGTGTGCGCTTTCGCAGATGAGCTCGGAGAGGAGCTTCTCGAAGTAGCCCTTCTCGATGCCTGCATGCATATGGGCCAGTGCATCCTCATAGCGCAGGTAGTCATAGGGACGATCGTCGTCGTAGAGCCAGCTCGAGAGGGCCTGGATCGAGAGCGCGACACCGTCGGAGTAGCCCCAGTCGCCTTCGCGCAGGTTGAACTCTGCCTGAGCAAGGGAGGCTTCGAGCTTCTCATGGTCGATACCGTCGGAGACGAGCTTTTGGCAGAAGTCCTCGACGAAGGGACGGAACTTCTCTGCAGCTCCGTCGTGGAGCCCCTTGAGCTCGAGGAAGGCAAGCGGCTGCTGCACGCCGTCGACAAGCGTCGCCGTGAAGTCGTCTGCAAGCCCTGCTTCCATCACGGCATGCTTCAAGGGTGCCTCGTTCGAGCCGGCAAGGGTATCGAGCAGGACATCTGTGGCCAGCACGCGCTCGCGGTCATGCGAGGTGCCGATTACATAGCCCAAGGCAGCGGAAGCGTTCTCCTTCGCTGTTGCCATCTCCAGCCTCTTCATCTCAAGGCTCTTGAGAGGCTTCTGGAGCGGAAGCGGATTGGGGTCTTTGGCATGGCGGTCGGTGGCGCCTTCGAAGCGCTCGCCGATGAAGGCAAGCTCGCGCTCGATATCCATGTCGCCGTAGAGCACGGTGTAGGAATTCCTGAGCTGGTAGTGGCGGGCGTGGGTGTCGAGGAACTGCTCGTAGGTGAGCGTCACGATCTTCCTCGGGTCGCCGCCCGACTCGAAGGCATAGGGCGTATCCGGGAAGAGCGCTTCCTGCATTCCGTGGTAGAGGACATCGTCGGGATCGGAGAGGGCTCCCTTCATCTCGTTCAGGACGACACCGTTATACGTGAGCGGGGCGTCTTTCGAGGCAAGCTCCAGGTGCCAGCCTTCCTGCTCGAAGATGCGCGGACGCGTATAGATGGCAGGATGCAGCACGGCGTCGAGATAGACGTCCATGAGGTTCTCGAGGTCCTTCTCGTTCGTGGAGGACACGGGATAGACCGTCTTGTCCGGGAATGTCATTGCGTTCAAAAACGTCTGCATCGACGTCTTGAGGAGGTTGACGAAAGGCTCCTTTACGGGGAACTTCTCCGAGCCATCGAGGACGGAGTGCTCGAGGATATGGAAGACGCCGGTCGAATCCTGTGGCGCCGTCTTGAAGCCGATCGCGAAGGACTTGTTCGTATCGTCGGTTGCAAGCCAGAGCAGGCGTGCTCCTGTTGCCTCATGCTTCATCACATAGGCGCAGCCGGGGAGCTCCGAGATGGGCTCGGCAGAGACGACCTTAAATCCATGGTGGACGGTGCCCGGAGCAAGAGACGGATCGGGCTTGAGGAAATCGGGAGCCTTTGCTCCCTCGGAAGAATCAGGCATGGAGCCTCCTTGCATGTGTTGCGTACGAGAGCTGCCTGACAGCTCTTATGTGTCATGCTTCAAGACTTTAGCATGAGTCGGGGCGGTGCTTCAGGCCTGCGCCAAGGCAACATTGTTGTCGGCGGCACGCGCTGCGCTTTCCACGGGGGAAACCAGGCACTCTCTGGAAGATGTGCCGGAAAGCATGGGACGGGAGGAGAAGAGATATGGAGCGGATAGACACGAGCAAGCTCCATCAGTTCAGATGCGTCGTGAATCCCTATCTCAGGCATCTCGAAGCACAGGGGGCGCTCTGCCCGAAGTGTGCAGCAAAGCTCTCTATTGAGCCTGCTTCCTAAAGCCCTGATTTCGGCCTCTGGGTCTGCCCGAGGTGCGGCGTCGTGGACGGCGTGCAGGCTCCTGAGTTTGCATCGATGCCCATGGATGAGGCGATTGCGGCGGACAGGGCAATGGCAGAAGACCCAGATGAGAAGAGCCGCCAGCAGAGCGGCATGCTGCAGAACGGGAGGCAGCTTGCTCACGGAGATGCTTCAAGCCTGTCTAGGGGCTCGGAACTTATTCATGTCTCCGCATGCCGGAAGGACGCCAGAGGTCCTGAAGGAAGCTTCCTCTCGGGCGCTACAATCTGGATGGAACAGCAAATCGAGGAGGCGCCGTGCAGATGATGACAGAAGACGAGCTCGACAAGGCGGAAAGCTACTGGACAAGCCAGGAAAAGGATGCCAAGAAGATGCCGGCCGAGGTGCTGCGCGAGAAAGCCGAGGCATTCCTCACGTCGCACAATACCTGCGCGCTTGCGTGCGGTGCAGGCGATTTCGTGCGCTGCACGCCGCTCGAATATGTCTGGCGTGACGGGGCCATCTGGATCTTCACCGAAGGCGGACTCAAGTTCCACGCCCTCCGCAAGAATCTGCGTGTGAGCCTTGCCGTGTTCGAGCCGTATGCGGGCTTCGGCAAGCTTGCGAGCATCCAGGTCACCGGCACGGCCGAGATCGTGGACCCCGAGAGTGCAGAGTATGCGGCAGCTGCCGCAGCGAAGGGCATACCCCAGGAGATGCTCGAGCGTGTGCGGACCCGTCTCCATCTCCTGAAGATAGAGCCCTCCCATATGGATCTTCTCATGAGCGGCTTGCATGATGAGGGCTACAGCCCGCGCCAGAGCCTCGACTGCTAGCTTCTGTCCGCCAAGACATCCTGGCTCTGTCCTGCTTGGGTGCTGTGCCCATCGCTATACTCTTTGTGCGGACTCTCGGGAGGAGCGTTCGGCACTTGAGGGGAGCGGCATGGCAGAGGAGAAGATAAGCGAGCATCCGGCACGGCCTGTGCTGGTGCGCGGCATCCTGATCACGCTTGCAGGCGCTGCGCTCTGGGGAATGAACGGCACGATTGCCAAGGTCCTCATGGAGCGCTATGAGGCAGATCCGCTCTGGATTGCGTGCTTCCGGCAGCTTGGCAGCTGCGTGCTCTTCCTGCTTGCGGCCCATATCGCGCAGAAGGGGAGGGTCGCCGAGCTTGTGCATGATCGGCGGGCGCTCAAGGGTGTCTTCGGCGTGGCGCTCGGATCCTTCCTGCTTTCCCAGGTCGCCTACCTCATGGCCATCAAATGGACGAACTCCGGCACGGCAACAGTTCTCCAGAGCCTGCAGATGCTCATCTGCCTTGCCTATGTCTGTGCGAAGGTGAGAAGGCGCCCCAAGAAGCGCGAGCTTCTGGGGGCTGCCCTGGCCTTGGCAGGCACCTACCTCATCGCAACCGGCGGAAATCCAGGCACGCTGCAGCTGCCGCCTCTGGGGCTCTTCTGGGGACTTGTCGCTGCCCTTGCGGGTGCAATACTTGCCATCCAGCCTGCAAAGCTTCTCGACAGGTGGGGAAGCTTTGCCGTGAACGGCGTCGGCTTCCTGATCTCGGGCCTGATCTTGACAGCCTTCTTCCAGCCCTGGAACCATATGCCGGCACTTGACGGATTTGGCTGGCTTCTCATCACGCTCTCGATTGTCCTCGGCACCTTCGGTGCCTACGGTCTCTATCTCCAGGGCGTGAAGGAAGTGGGGTCGCTCCGGGCAACGCTTCTCGGCACGATGGAGCCGGCCATGGCAACAGTGACATCGGTCGTTTGGCTCGGCACCGTGTTCGACCCGGCGACGCTCGTCGGCTTTGTCCTCGTTATCGCAATGGTCTATCTCACCGCATAGAAGAAGCGGCGCCTGCGGGCGCCGCTTCTGGCATATCTGCTGCTGTGATTCCTGCTACTTCACGACGAGCACGTCGCACTTCGAGCTCCTGATCAGATAGGTCGAGATGGAGCCCAGAAGGGCATACTTGATCGACGAGAGGCCACGGGCGCCGCAGATCACGATATCCGGCTGGATGATATCGAGCATCTCTTCCTTCAGGGTCTCGCGGATGCGTCCTGCCTTCACGACGACCTCGACCTTCTTGATCTGCTCGATGCCTTCGGCACGCTTGACCTGATCGGCTATGGAGTCGCGGAAGCCGGCTTCGAGCGTCGGGATGAGCTCGAGCGGATAGGTTCCTGCCGTCTCGAGCGCGGTCGAGTCGATGACGTGGCCGATGTAGAGCTCTGCATTGTTGTTTGCCGCCACGATGATGGCGCGGTCGAGCACCTTGTCCTGCTGCTCCGATCCATCGAGAGAGACGAATACCTTGTCGTAGCCGAGATCCTGGAAGCTTGTCATGACAACCTCCTCGCACGGGGCGCCTTTTTTGTGTCTAGCGGCGCCGGTAACCCTCAAAGGGGCATCTGTTCGTCCTGTACCCCGGAAATGATGCGCTTTGCGCGAAAGCGGCGGACTTTGCGGCGAGCGGCAGCTTTGCTGTCTATGATGGGTTGGATGAAACGTCAGAGAAAGATTGTGGGCATGCAGGGTGCGTGCCCTTGTAGGAGGTAGATACCTGTGCCCGTTATCGAGCTTCTGAAAGCTGCGCTCTACGGCCTCGTCGAAGGCATCACCGAATGGCTGCCGATTTCTTCGACCGGCCATATGCTCCTTCTGAACCAGTTCGTCACCCTCGATGTCTCGCAGGACTTCTGGGACATGTTCCTCGTCGTGATCCAGCTTGGTGCCATCCTCGCTGTCGTCGTGCTGTTCTTCTATCAGCTGAACCCGTTCTCTCCCTCGAAGGGCAAGGACGGAAGAAGGGCGACCTGGCGCCTCTGGGGCCAGATCATCGTTGCCTGCCTTCCTGCTGCGATCATCGGCGTGCCGCTCGATGACTGGATGGAAGAGCATCTTGGCAGCCCCTTCGTTATCGCTGCAGCACTCATCGTCTACGGCATTGCCTTCATCGCAATCGAGTCCCACCGCGAGCACAAGGCGAAGCGCCTTGCAGACGAGCAGGCAGCAGAGGGCCATGCAAAGCACTTCGCGGTCCGCACGTTCGAGGACTTCGATACGCCGTCCGAGCTTGCTGACGCCGATGCGGCTGTCCAGGATGTGAAGGAGATGCCGTGGAAGACTGCCTTCGGCATCGGCTGCTTCCAGGTGCTCTCGATGGTACCGGGAACCTCGCGCTCTGGCTCCACGATCATCGGTGGCCTCCTTCTCGGGTGCTCGCGTGCCGTGGCAGCAGAGTTCACGTTCTACCTTGCCATTCCTGTCATGGTCGGCGCATCCGGCCTTCGTCTCGTGAAGTTCTTCTTGAAGGGCAACAGCTTCACGACGACCGAGGCCCAGGTTCTGGGTGTCGGCTGCATCGTCGCCTTTGTCGTCTCGCTTCTTGCGATTCGCTTCCTCATGAGCTTCGTGAAGAAGCATGACTTCAAGCCGTTCGGCTGGTACCGCATCATCCTCGGTGCCCTGGTCATTGCCTACTTCGCGCTGGTGGCCTAGTGGGAGCTTCTCCTCAACAGAAGAGCGTGCCGGAGCTCCTTGCTCCGGCTGGTGGCCCCGAGCAGCTGCTCGAGGCCATCCATTTCGGTGCCGATGCCGTGTATCTGGCAGGGCCGAGGTGGGGCATGCGCTCAAAGGCGAGGAACTTCTCGCTCGAAGAGCTCGTGCATGCTGTGCAGACTGCCCATGCGGCCGACGTGAAGGTGCACGTGACGCTCAATACTGTGATGCGCGATGCAGACATGGCAGAGCTTCCGGCCTACCTTGGGGCGCTCGAAGAGGCAGGCGTCGATGCCCTGATCGTGGCCGACCTCGGTACGATGCAGCTTGCACGGACATATGCTCCCACGATCGAGCTCCACGTCTCGACGCAGGCCAATGTGACGAGCGCCGAGACGGCCAAGGCGTTCCAGAGCTTGGGCGCCAAGAGGATTGTGCTTGCGCGTGAGATGACAATAGAAGAGATTGCGCATATGCGCGACGAGCTGCCGCCCGAGCTTGAACTCGAAGCCTTCGTGCATGGCTCGCTCTGCCTTGCCTATGCGGGGCGCTGCCTTCTCTCTTCTGCCCTCATGGGACCCGAGCGTGCTGCATCGCGCGGTGCCTGTGCGCAGCCCTGCCGCTGGGGCTGGGCGCTTGCAGACGAGCGGGATCCCTCGCGCAGGCTTCCCCTCATCGAGGAAGGCAAGGAGAGCTTCATCCTCTCCTCGAACGATATCTGCATGATCGAGCATCTCGATGACCTCATCGCGGCGGGAGTCGACTCCCTCAAGATCGAGGGCAGGAACAAGGGCGCCTACTATGTGGCCTGCGTCACGAATGCCTATAGGCAGGTGCTAGACGGGGGAGAGGCGGGCCTGTGGCGCGAGGAGCTCGAGCACGTGAGCCACCGTCCCTATTCATGCGGCTACTACTATGGGCACCCGGAAGAGAACCAGGGCGAGCCCGAGTATGCCCGCGACCGTGCGCTCATAGGCATCGTCGCTGACGTGAAGACGGAAGATGGCACGTGCTGGGCAGAGTTCCCGCTCAGGAACCGGGTCGACGCAGGATGTGCGCTTACGGTGCTCTCTCCTCATGAGCCCGTGCGCACGTTCGTGCCTGAGCATCTGGAAGCCTGGGATGAGGAGAGCGCATCCTGGAAGGATGTGCCCTCGCTTACAAAGACCATGGGGCGCTGCCGCATGGAAGTTCCCTTTGCGGTCTCTTCCGGAGACGTGCTTGCACGGGAGCTCTAGCTCTCCTCTTTTCGCGGAGGAGCGCATGCGCGCTCTTACCTGTCGCGTGCAGCCATTAGACTTGAATCTTGCAAACGACTGATCTTTCCAAGGAAGCACATATGCCTTTGACCCAACGCTCGCTCTTCCAGCCCGACCATGCACCTCAAACGCCCCAGGCACCCGAGGCAACCTTCAATGGACCCGACCTTTCTGCCCTGAATCCCCAGCAGAGGGAGGCGGCGCTCTGCACGAAGGGCCCGCTTCTCGTCCTTGCCGGCGCAGGCTCGGGCAAGACGCGCGTCCTCACGATGCGCATCGCGCACATGATTGCCGATGAAGGGGTGCGTCCCTGGCAGGTCCTTGCCATCACGTTCACGAACAAGGCGGCGACTGAGATGCGCGAGCGTCTCGCCCAGGTCGTGCCGGGCGGCATCCGTGGCATGTGGGTCTGCACGTTCCATGCCATGTGCGTGAGGATGCTCCGCGAGGACGGCGAGCTTCTCGGCTATACGAATTCGTTCTCCATCTACGACGACGATGATTCGAAGCGTCTCGTGAAGTCGATCATGACAAGCATGGATATCGACCAGAAGCAGTTCCCGATTCCTGCCATCCGCTCGCGCATCTCGAATGCGAAGAACGCGATGATCGGTCTCGACGAGCTTGGCTCCCAGTCGAACTCTCCGCTCGACCAGAAGGCAGCCCGCGTCTGGCGCGAGCTCGACCGCAGGCTCGAGCGAGCCAATGCGATGGACTTCGATGACCTTCTACTCAAGGCATATGAGCTCCTGAGCAAGCATCCTGAGGTGCTGAGCAAATATCAGGAACGCTTCCGCCAGATCAGCGTCGATGAGTATCAGGATACGAACGGCGTGCAGTATGCGCTCACGAACCTTCTGGCCAGCCGCTACCGCAACCTCATGGTCGTCGGCGACGACGACCAGTCGATCTATTCCTGGCGTGGTGCTGACATCAAGAATATCCTCTCGTTCGAGCAGGACTATCCGGATGCGAAGGTCGTGAAGCTCGAGCAGAACTACCGCTCGACGGGACACATCCTGAACGCCGCGAATGCGGTCGTGGCGCACAATTCGAAGCGCAAGCCGAAGCGGCTCTTCACGGACAAGGGGGACGGGGAGAAGATCCGCGTCTTCCAGGCAGCAGACGAGCGCGATGAAGGACGCTGGATCGGTGCCGAGATCGAGAAGCTGCACGATGCGGGCACATCCTACGACGATATGGCGCTCTTCTACCGTACGAATGCCCAGTCCCGCATCCTCGAAGATATGCTCCTGCGTGCCGGCGTCCCGTACAAGATCGTCGGCGGCACGCGCTTCTTCGACCGTGCCGAGATCCGCGATGTGATGGCATACCTGAAGCTCGTCGTGAACCCCCATGACGATGTCAGCGCCCTGCGCGTCGTGAATACGCCGAGGCGCGGCATCGGCTCGACCTCCATCGGGAAGATTCAGGCATTCGCACGCGATGAAGGCATCTCGTTCTTCAGCGCCTGCGAGGCTGCGGCGACGGAGACGGGGCTGCTCTCTGCCAAGGCACGAAATGCCCTCATGAGCTTCACGCAGACGATCGAGACGGGGCGCCACTACACAGGCGAGCTTTCCCAGGTCGTCTCGATGATCGTCGACCAGTCGGGCCTCATCAAGGCACTCGAGGCAGAGCATTCCGAGGAAGCGGATTCCCGCATCGAGAACATCAAGGAATTCTTCGGCGTCGCGCAGGAATTCGACGAGAGCCATGAGGACATGACAGCGACGCTCGAGAGCCTGGAAGAGCTCAAGGAGGCGGGTGCGCTCGATGCACGGACAGCCTCGGGCGTCGGGACGCCCGAGGAGGCGGCGCCCCAGGGCGACATCCTGCCGCCTCCGGCATCTGACAAGCTCCCTGCCTTCATGGAATGGCTGGCGCTCAGGAGCGACCTCGATGCGCTCGGCGACTCGACGAGCGCTGTCACGCTCATGACGGTACACTCCGCAAAGGGCCTGGAGTTTCCAGTCGTCTTCGTTGCCGGCATGGAGGAAGGCATCTTCCCGCACTCCGGACACCAGGAGGACCCTGCGGGACTCGAGGAGGAGCGCAGGCTTGCCTATGTCGCAATCACGCGTGCAGAGAAGCGCCTCTATCTGACGTATGCGGCAACGAGGCGTACCTACGGCTCGACCCAGGCAAATCCCAGAAGCCGCTTCGTCGATGAGATCCCGGCCAAGGATATCGAGCCCGTCGGCGTCGGCTCTGCAGGATTTTCCGGTGTCGGCTGGGAGAAGAGGGGAGACCGCCGCGGCACGTTCGGCAGCGGCCGAGGCTCTCAGGTCTACGGCGGCCATGTCTTCGGCTCGGTCACGCGCTCCACAAATGCCGGTGCCCATGCGCAGGCGGGGGCACAGCGCGCTCCTGAGCGTCCGCAGCCGACGCGTGCGGCGCAGACGTCCTTTGCGCCGGGCGACAAGGTCACGCACAAGACGTTCGGTCCTGGTGTTGTCATCAAGGCTGACCGCGATACGATCGATGTGCGCTTCGACCGTACTGGCAAGACGAAGAAGCTCATGAAGGGCTTCGCGCCTATCGTGAAGATCGAGGGATAGCATGGACTGGGGAGCAATGGCGGCATTCTTCTCGCTTGATGCAATCGGCGGCAAGATCCTGTATCTCGCTGTCGTGGCAGGCATCGCCTATGTGATCGAGCGGGCGCTCTCAGCCTTCCTGTCGCGCGTCTTCGATGCGACGGATATCCCCGCTGCCTCGATCTTCGTGAACATCGTGAAGGCCTTCATCTGGGCGCTTGCCCTGCTCGCGGTGCTCCAGCCTGTCTTTGGCATCCAGCCGACTGCCTTTGTCGCAGCCCTGGGCGTCACCTCCGTCGTGATCTCTCTGGGCCTCCAGGATACGGTCTCGAATGTGATCGGCGGCCTTGCCCTCATGCTCGGCCAGGTCGTGAAGCCGGGCGACTATATCACGGTCGGCTCCCAGTCGGGCATCGTGACCGATGTCACCTGGAGGAACACCCATCTCACGGATGCGACAGGATCGACCCAGATCATCCCGAACTCGGTCCTCAACAAGACAGCTGTGACGATCCGCTCTGCCTCCGATGTCACGTCCTGCACCGTGCCGCTCCTGCTCAGAAGCGATGTGGATGTGGATGAGGCGACAGCTGACATCCTGAAGAAGGGACAGGAGGCACTGGGCGACTGGGCGGACCCCGATTTCAAGCCGCTTCTCTGCCTCATCTCGTTCGGGACGTATGGCATAGAGGCAAAGGCCATCTTCCATGCAAAGGCAGACCAGAGCTCGCTTCTGGCTGCCGACAGGGTGGCGCGTGCCATCGCCGGCACGCCCTGGCTTGCGAGGATGGACCGTGAAGTGCCAGAACATGGGTCTGCATCCGAGCAATCTCGCCTATCCTGAGTTCTGTCAGCAACCGTGAAGGAGTTCGTAATGGAAAAGATTGCAAGCTTCACGATCAACCATCTTCTGCTCGAGCCAGGAATCTATCTGTCCCGCAAGGACAAGGACCCTGAGACGGGCTGCATCATCAGTACGTTCGATCTCAGGCTCACAGCACCCAACCGCGAGCCTGTCATGAACACGGCAGGGGTCCACGCTATCGAGCATCTCGGCGCCACGTATCTGAGGAACGATCCCGAGTGGGCGCAACGTACGGTCTACTTCGGGCCCATGGGCTGCCGCACCGGCTTCTATCTCGTCGTCTTCGGCGACTATAGCTCGAAGGACATGGTGGATATCGTGACGAGGCTCTTCGAATTCATCCGCGATTTCGAAGGGGACATTCCGGGTGCCACGCCGCGCGACTGCGGCAACTGGCATGACGCGGACCTGAACGAGGCAAAGTGGTGGGCTCGCCGCTATCTCAGCGAGACGCTTGATGGTATCGACGAAGCGCACCTCAACTATCCCGAAGCGTAAAGGAGCATCCATGGAGGCAATCAAGGTCGGCATCATCGGTGCCATGGCAGAAGAAGTGAACTGGCTCAAGGCCCAGCTCAAGGACTCTCAGACAACGCAGATTGCCCAGCGCGACTTCTGCGAGGGCAAGCTCGGCGGAACGGATGTCGTGGTCTGCGAGTGCGGCGTCGGCAAGGTCAATGCCGCTATGGTCGCGCAGACCCTCTGCGAGCGCTACCACGTGACCCATCTCATCAACACCGGTGTCGCAGGCTCGCTCAACAACGACATCAACATCGGCGACATCGTCGTTGCGACCGACGCCGTCCACCACGATATGGACGTCTGCAACCTCGGCTTCAAGCCGGGAGAGGTGCCGGGGCTCGATACCGTGGCCTTCCCGGCAGACCCTGAGCTCCGCTCTGCAGCGCTCGATGCAGTCGCTGCCGTCGCTCCGGAGATCAAGGGCTTCGCAGGGCGCGTTGCCTCGGGCGAGCAGTTCGTCCGTACGCAGGAGCAGAAGGACCGCATCAAGTCCCTGTTCGACGCTGACTGCACCGAGATGGAGGGCGCACCTATCGCCCAGGTAGCCTACCTCAACAAGGTGCCGTTCGTCGTCGTGCGTGCCATCTCCGACAAGGCAGACGGCTCTGCCTCTGTCGACTATCCGACATTCGAGAAGCAGGCAGCAGAGCACTGCGCAAAGATCGTCGAGTACCTCGTTGCCAAGCTCACGGCCTAGACGCTTCAAGAGGCCCAGAAGGAAGGGAGGCCGGATGCCTGCAGGCATCCGGCCTCCCTCATGTCTATCTGTTGTGACCTCAGAGATAGAGATCGGGCCTGCGCTCATCGAGCCAGGTACGCTCGCTGCGGATCTTGGCAACACGGCCGAGGTCGATGTCTGCGACAAAGAGGCTCTCCTCGGCTCCTGCCTTGCCGACGAGCGTGCCATCGGGTGCTGCCACAAGCGACTCCCCAGCAAAGACAGGGCCGTCGTTCGGCTCCTTGCCCGATCGGTTGCAGAGTGCGACATAGCAGGTGTTCTGGAATGCCTGGACGCGCATCTCCCATTCGAAGAGCTCGAGCGGCTCGTCCTCGACATTCACAGTTGGCACGAGTACAAGCGCGGCACCTTGGGCAGCGCAGCTCCTGATGCTTTCCGGGAAGTGGCGGTCATAGCAGATCACGACACCTATCCTGCCCCACGGGGTGTCGTAGACCTGAAAGCCCGAAGGGGAGGGCGTGTAGTAGTCGGCTTCGAAGAAGCCGGAATAGTTTGCGACATGGACCATGCGGGCAGGTTCGCCCAGAAGCGTGCCATCCGGACCTGCCGTGATCGACGTGTCGTAGGCATGGCCATCAGGCCACCTGCACCAGAGGTTGAACGAGGCAGCGATGCCAAGAGAGCGGCAGGTGCCGAGGAGCTGTCCCAAGGCAGGAGATCCGAGGTCGGGGCACATCTCGTCGAGCTTTCCGCTATAGGGGCTCTCGTCTTTTCTCCAGGCAGGGAAGAACGGTGTGAGCTGCGCTTCAGGGAAGAGCACGAGGTCAGCCTCTGCGGCATCGGCCTGCCTCAGATAGGCAATGCTCGCTTCGAGATTGCCTGCCATCGATTCCTGCATCTGCATCTGTGCCAGAGCGAGGCGCATAGGGACTCCAAACGACAAAGGGCGGCATGCCCAATTGCATGCCGCCCTCTCAGCTTATCTGAGTTTCTGCCTGATGTCTTCGATCTGTGCCTTCAGATCCTGGATGCGCTCTTCCTTCTCCTGGATCCAGCCTTCCATGTTGTCGAGGTACTCCTGGCTGGTCGTCGTCTCCATCTTGTCGCGGAGGTGGTCGATCTGGCCTTGGAGGTTCTCGATCTGTGCCTCTCTGCGCTCGATGGCCTCCTCGGACTTCTTCTGGGCTATCTCGTGCCGCGCCTCATGGTAGGCACGCTTCTGGAGCCAGAACTTCTCCTTTGCGTCATGGAAGCTCTCCCAGAGCGCATCGTTCGTCTTCGGGCCGGCATAGCCGATGGCCTTCCACTTGACGTCCAGGCCCTTCATCGTCTCGGTCGCCTCGGGACCGAAGTCCATAGCGGCAGAGACGCGCTTGGCGGTGTCGATGAGCTCCTGCTTCGCCTCGGCGTTCTTCTTGTACTGTGCCTCGACCGCAGCGTAGTGGGCATGCTGGGCATCGAAGAACTTCTGGCGGAGTCCATTGAACTCTTCCCAGAGACGGTCGTTCTCTTCGCGGCCTGCCTGGCCGGCAGCTCGCCATTCCGTCATCAGGTCATGGACCTGGTTCGTCTGTGCCTTCCACTGCGAGGCGCCCCAGGACTCGTCAGGCTCCGGCAGCGCGCGCAGGCGCTCGATGAGCTCCTGCTTCTTGGCGCGGGCCTTTGCGTGGAGGGAGTCAAGCTCCTGGTAATGGGCATTCCTGCGCTCGAAGAACTCATGCTGGGCGCCATTGAACTTCTCCCAGAGGCGGTCGTCCTCTTCGTGGCCAGCAGAGCCTGCCTTCTTCCACGCATCCATCAGGAGGTGGAAGCGCTCGGTCGTGGCCTTCCACTCGCGCGAATCGCGGAGCTTGTCGGCTTCCTCGGCGAGCTTCTCCTTTGCGGCATGCGATGCTTCCCGCTCATGGGTGCGCTCTGCATAGATCGTGTGGCGGGCGGTCTGGAAGGCTTCCCAGAGCTCGTCCTCCTTGGCGGTATGCCAGTTGTGGATGGCGCGCCAGGCGTCCATCGTCGGCCTCAGCTGCTGCGAGCCGTGGCGCCAGTCGGATGTGCGTACGAATTCCTGGAGCTCGCTGACGAGCGCTTCCTTCTTTGCGATGTCAGCCTCGCGCAGAGGATTCGGCTGCACTTCCGGCTCTGTGCTGGATTCTGTCTTTGCCTCGTCTGCCTTCTGCGCATCCGGCACGCTTTCCTGTGCCGTGGTCTCGGTCGCCTCGGCGTCGCGTTCCTCATTCAAAGCCATGGTCACTCCCTGGGTGAGCGAAGAGTAGAGGTGATGTGTGGATGCAGTTCCCACAAGCCGAAAGACTACCACGTACGGCTTCAGATTTTCACCACATCTCCGGCTTTGGACAGCTGGATTCTGTAGGTGGACGCCGTAACAGAAGCGTGCGCAATCAGAAACTTAGAAGAGTGCTTCGGGAAAGCTTCACGGCACCAAGCCATCCTAGACTGGCTTCAGGCGAGCGGGAAACGGGAATCTATTCCAGCCGACCGTAAGCCCCTCCCTCCCTGTTGCCTCTGCCTGTCCAAGGGATTGGCAGAGGCATATCAGGCAGAGCTGCAGAGCTGTCTCGTGGGATTCCTGGCGACTCGGCCGTTCGGCGCCAAATTGGCACCGCTCGGCACAGGAGTCCCGAAAGAGGCGAAGGACCTGGGTAGGAATATAAGCGAACAGAAAAGGGTCGCACCAAAGAGGCTGCGACGGGAGAAGGGGGTGAGTCCGATGGGCATAGATGAGAGCTCTATAGTGCGTCTGCCCGAGGACCGCTGACCTTATCTGACGGGTGTGGGTTTCAGCCCCCCGCGTACTGGCTGTCCGAGACAGAGCAATGCCAGCCGGGCAATCGAGCAGACGTATGATATTTCAGCTGGGTGAGCTCCGGTGCTTCGTGCATCCATTTCACTTTGGTCCAGCACGTGACGAGCGCGTGGCTGTGGCGGCGGGAATGGGCACTGCGAGCCTGAGGAAGGTTCCGACGTCTGTTTCGGCATGATGCAGGAAGCAAAGTTCCGATTCCGTTTTGGCGCCTGGCGCCGAGAGGGATGACACCAAAGTTCTGAGCAGCAGGGGATCTTTCCCCACATCAGGCATCTGAAGTCCGTCATCTGAAATGGGGATGACACCAAAGTTCTAGCGAGCGGGAGCAGAAGCTCCCTCATTGAGGCATCTATCGGATTGCCGCACTTCGATGGAAGGCGGCAGAGCGGAGGAGGGGATACCGAAGTAATAGAGACGATCTATCCAATCGTTCGGTTTTTCGCTATCCTCGCTCTCGATGATAGCTGAGCTGTGGGGCGGACCGCGCAATCGGGCACGGTCCGCCCTGTTTCATGTCGGGCGTGTCTGAAAAGCTGCAGGCTGGGTATAGCTTGGAGCCAGAAAGACAACTTGGGGAGGCATGATGGACGAAGAAGCTGAGTACGTGGTCCCGTCGGATGAAGAGGAACGCAGAGAGGCACGCGAGGCAGGAGAGCGTGCGCTCAAGAGCCTCAGGGAGGCCCGGGGCTACCTTACAAAGGCAAGCAGCTGGGGCCTCGTCGACCTCTTCGGCGGCAACTTCATCTCCGGTGCGCTGAAGCATGCCCGCCTTGCCGAGGCGCGCGAGGCGATCGGCCAGGCAAAGCGCGATGTCCAGGCCTTCCAGAAGGAGCTCGGCGACGTCCGGGATGTCGAGCATCTGAAGGTCGATGTGGATGGCTTCCTCGAGTTTGCCGATTTCGTATTTGATGGCGCGATTGCCGACATCCTGGTCCAGTCCAGGATCGAGAAGGCAAAAGACTCGGTCGATGATGCTATCGCCGGCATCGAGCGCTCGCTCAGAGACCTGTAAGAGAAGCGGGAGGGACACGAAAAGCCTCTCCCGCTTCTGCATTTCTTCGGATGTTCTTACTGGGCTGCCGTGAACGTCAGATGCCCGAGCACGGTATCCAGATCGTCCATGCCAGAGGCATCGCGCAGATAGATGTAGTTCTTTCCATCAGGCACCTCGATCAGGGCCTCTGCGATACCGGAGTCCGTATAGGTGATGACAGAGGAGCCGTTGATCTCGGTCGTCGTGTAGTCTGAAGCGGATTTTGCAGAGGCGACGTAGGAGTCGTAGTCGGCCTTCAGGATCAGGAACCCATAGGCTGCGACCTTGCCGTCTTTCGAGACATCGAAGTTCACGCCCTGTTGCACGAGGTCATAGCCATCCGACGTATCGCAGCTGATAGCGACATCGGCATTCTGGAGGATGCCGGTCGTGATCGTCGCTCCGGATGTCTGCTGCGATGCAGCGGTCGTGGTCTCGCCCGTGCTTCCGCAGGCAGAAAGGCTTGCCGCAAGGAGCAGGCCCGACACGAGGGCACAGACGCGGTGTGCGAGCTTGGCCGGTTTCATGGATGCTCCTTTCGGGACGGTCTGAAAAGCATGCCTTTCATGCTACCCGAAGATGGCGGAAGCTGTCGGGATTTGATGATTCCTGCACCTCGTGCACCGGCGGCTTGCTAGGCTTGAAGCAGAAGCTGCGAGGAAGGTGCTGCTATGGATTCTCAGGATATCGATCGGCTGGCGCGCTTGATCTTCGAATACGGCGAGAGTGCAGATTCAGAGCTTATGCCTGCATCTGCCATCCTGGCCTTTGGAAGCCACGACGAGCATGTGGCGGAGCGGGCAGCGGAGCTCTGGCATGAGGGGCTTGCTCCCTTCATCATCTTCACAGGTGGCCTGGGACGCATAACGAAGAGGCTCTGGCAGGAACCGGAAGCAGAGCGCTTCGCCCATATCGCCGAGGAGGCGGGCGTTCCTGTCGATGCGATCGTCACCGAGCCAGATTCCACGAATACGGGCGACAATATCCGCTTCACACGGGAGCTCATGAGGAAGAAGGGGATCGCGAAGGCACGCCTCATTGTCGTCGAGCGTCCCTACCGTGCGCTTCGCACAAGGGCGACCGTGAGCTGCCTCTGGCCGGGACTGACGTTCCAGGTTGCCGTGCCGGATATCGGCTACGATGAGTATGCACGCTGGTACGCAAGCGGCCTGGCACCGATCTCGAAGCATGAGTTCATCTCGGTGCTCGTGGGCGATGTCGAGCGCAATGTCATCTATCCCGAGCGCGGCTGGCAGGACCCCGTCATGACGCCAGAGATGGTGCTCGATGCAAGCAGGATGCTTGCACAGGCAGGCTACACAGAACAGCTGCTGCCCGATGTGAGCATCTGGTAGGACAGCAGGGAACCCGAAAGATTGGGGGCAGACATGATCGAAGCGATTCTGCTCGATGTGGACGGCACGCTCACGAACGGCAGGAAGGAGATCACGCCGAAGACCGAGGCCGCGCTCAGGGCTGCTGAAGCGGCAGGCATCCGGCTTGTGCTGGCAAGCGGCAGGACCGACAACGGTCTTTCACGCTTCGGACGCCAGCTTGGCATGTATGAGCACGACGGTGTCTTCGTCTGCTACAACGGCGCAAAGGCCGTGGACTGCCAGACGGGAGAGGTCCTCTTCAACCAGGCCATGAGCGTAGATGCTGCCAGGCGTGTCCTCGAGCATATGAAGCGCTTCTGTGTGTGGCCGATCATGGACCACGGCTGCTACATGTACGTGAACGATGTCTTTGCCGGCATGGTCACGAATCCGGATGGCACCCGCCGCAACATCATCGAGTACGAGTCGCGCTCGAACAGCTACCTGCTCTGCGAAGAGCGCGACCTTGCCGCGTTCGTCGACTGGGAGCCGAACAAGATCCTCGTCGCCGGCGAGCCTGCCTACCTCGAAAAGCATTGGCAAAAGATGGCAGAGCCCTTCGAGGGCGAGCTCAGCTCCATGTTCACGGCACCCTACTACTACGAGTTCACGGCCAAGGGCGTTGACAAGTCGAAGGCGCTCCGCGAGAGCTTCTCTGCTCTCGGCATCGCTCCCGAGAACGTGATCGCCTTCGGCGATGCGCAGAACGATATCACGATGCTCAAGTGGGCAGGCAT
The DNA here is from genome assembly GCF_040884255.1 of Olsenella sp. AGMB03486. Lineage (NCBI taxonomy): Bacteria > Bacillati > Actinomycetota > Coriobacteriia > Coriobacteriales > Atopobiaceae > Olsenella > Olsenella sp. AGMB03486. The sequence continues at coordinate 12,193 of NZ_JBEVTM010000016.1, read as the reverse complement.
AGGGGTCGCTATGGGCAACGCCGTCGACGAGACGAAGGAAGCGGCCGACGAGGTGACGCTCTCGAACGAGGAGGACGGCATCGCCGCTTCCCTCGCGAAGCATCTGCCGGATATCTGCGGATAGGGACGGCTTGCATGGATGTACAGATGGCCGACCCCGATGCTCTGGCAGAGGCGCTCTTCGGCACCGATGAACGTGCGATGCGTGCCTATGCCCTTGCCAGGCGTGCCCATGCAGGGCAGCGCGACAAGGCGGGAGCGCCCTATATCCTGCATCCCCTGAGCGTGGCTCAGGGAGTGATGGCAAGCGGGGATGAAGATGCCCTCGTCTGCGCCCTGCTCCATGATGTGGTGGAGGATGGAGGCGTGGACCTCGATGAGATACGGCAGGAGTTCGGAGACGCGGCAGGGGATGCCGTGGGGCTTCTGACGCATGAAGAGGGCGTGCCCTACCTTGACTATGTAAGGCATATCGCCGAGAGCGGCTCTGCCGCGGCGATCCGGTGCAAGATCTCGGACCTTGCGCAGAACCTCGATATCGCGCGTCTTTCCGAGGCAGGCCAGAAGGATTTTGAGCGTGTGGAGAAGAAATACCTGCCGGCACTCCGCATCCTGCTCGACAGGCTCGAGAAAGGTGTGGCAGACGCAGCCGATGAATGAGCTTTCGGTTGCTTGTGCAGAGCATCTTGCCGGCGAAGATGAAGAAGCCGTCCTGGAACTTCTTGAAGAGACGGAAGGCGAGTTCGTGCCGCCGCTCTCCAAGAGGGCATCGACCCATCAGACAGACTTGAGCACGCCTGCAGCCTCAGACAAGACTGGGGTCGAAGCCTACTTTGCAGAGCTTGCAGGCCAGCCGTTCCTGCTTGCGCGGGAGGGCAGGAGGCTTGCCGGCTTTCTCTCCTATATCAGAGGCTTCGATGCGGGATGGATCCGTCTCGGTGCAGATGCGGTCTACATCACGACCATCTGCACCGCGCCAGAGTTTCGCCATCGCGGTGTTGCTTCGGCGCTCTACCGCGCCCTCGAGAAGAGGATCTGCCCTTCTGCCATGCTCATAAGGACCTGGTCGACAAATGGGGCGCAGCGCTCGCTGCTCGAGAAGGGCGGCTATCGCATGGTGCGCTGCCTCGCAGATGACCGCGGGCCTGGCATCGACACGCTCTACTACCTGAAGGAGCTCGGACAGGTCTCAATCTAGGGGAGAAGAAAAGGACCCGGTGCCTTCTGGCATCGGGTCCCTGCATGAGCATTGATGGCTCTGCGCTAGCGTGCCTGCTGGAGGCTCCTCGAGGGGATGGGTGCTGTCTTTGCAGCAGGCTTGGCCTTCGCCTTGCCGGAGAGCTCTGAGAAGGCTGCGCCGCCGAGGATGAGGACAGCTCCTGCAAGCTGCGCTGCGCTCATGGGCTCGCCGAGCAGGATGACGGAGAAGACGACAGCAGAGAGCGGCTCGAGATAGCCGCAGACCGACACGGTCTGGACCGGCAGGTCGTGCATCGCAGCGAAGTAGAGGAAGCAGCCAAGGCCGGTATTGACGAAGCCAAGCATGAGGGCAGGAGCGATATCGGTGGCAGCGAAGGAAGGAAGCGCCTGGCCTGTCAGAAGCGCATAGATGAAGACGCAGGCAAAGCTGCCGATGAGCTGCACGGTCGCATTCTCGAGGCCGCAGATGTCGGTGACCTTCTTCGAGAAGATGACCATGAGGGCATACATGACCGCGGACATGAAGCCGCAGATAAGGCCGAACAGAGAGAGCGTGCCCTGAAGTCCCTGGCCGACGACGAGGAAGCATCCGCCGACGACAGCGGCAAAGCCGGCAAGCTTGCGGGCACCGAGGTGCATATGGAAGAGGATCGGCGAGAGGGCCATGACAATGACAGGGCCGCAATAGTAGAGAAGGGAAGAGACGCCGACGCCGATCAGACGGTAGGCCTGGAAGAGGAAGATCCAGCCGCCGCCAAGTGCTGCTCCCGAAAGGGCAAGGAAGAGCGCCTGCTTCGGGTGTGCGGCACTCTGGAGCGTCTCATGGCTGCGGAGAAGCCCGGCTGCGAGTATGACGGCGAGGAGGAGGCTGCCGAGGAACGTGCGCACGAGCACGATCTGGGTGGAAGGAAGGAGCATCTGTGCCGCTACAATGCCATTGGAGCCAAAGAGAAGCAGCGCTGCGAGATAGCGGAGCAGGGATTTCCTCATGGATGCACCTTTCCAGATGATTGCCGTGCCACCCATTTTCCCAGAGCGCTTCTTACAATAAAAGCGAATATGATAAATATGTTGTATTATGAATTGTGATGGAAAGGAGCGGGCATGGACACGAACATCCAGAAGTACCGCGCCCTTATCGAGGCAGTCGATCAGGGCAGCTTCTCGCGGGCGGCAGAGGTCCTCGAATGCTCGCAGCCGGGCATCAGCCGCATGATTGCAGATCTCGAGCATGACTGGCGCGTCCGCCTTGTCGAACGTGGCCGTGGCGGCGTCTCGCTCACGGCTGAAGGCAAGAAGATCCTGCCGTACGTGCGCCGGGTCGTCGAAGAGGACCGGGAGCTCCACAGCCGGATCGACGACGTGAACGGCCTTGCAGTCGGCACGGTGCGCATCGGCTCGTTCACGAGCGTGGCCACGCACTGGCTCCCGCATGTGATTGCGCGCTTCCAGAAGGACTTCCCCCAGATCGACTATGAGCTCGTGATGGGCGACTACACCGAGATAGAGCGCTGGGTGCAGGAGGGCAGGGTCGACTGCGGCTTCATTGCCGGAAAGCCGAAGAGCACCCTCATGGACAGGCTGCTCGACCGTGACGAGATGCTGGCTGTGGTGCCCGAAGGGCACCGGCTCGCTTCCAGGGATTCCTGCGCTCTCGAGGACCTCTGCCGCGAGCCGTTCATGATGCTGCAGCAGAGCGGCGACACCGAGGTCTCAGGCATATTCGAGGCTGCGCATCTTGCACCTGACGTTCGCTTCGTGACGTGGGATGACTATGCAATCATGTCGATGGTGGAAAATGGCCTCGGCGTCTCCGTGCTGCCGAGTCTCGTGCTCAAGCGCAATCCCTATCACATCAAGCTGCTGCACCTCGAGGAGCCAGCTTTCAGAAACATCCGCGTGATTACACGTCCGGACATCTCGAAGATCGCCTCGAAGTTCCTGGAATACCTTAAGTACAGAAACGAGACAGTGGAGGACTAGCGCAGCTTCTCCACTTCTATGCCTTCTGGCGCATCCTTGCAGACAAAGAGCTGCTCTGCCAGAACCTTGCCCTGGCAGAACTCTGTGTCCTTGAAGAGGCAGAAGCGGATCTCGTCGAAAGAGGGCGCTTCTGCAAGGAGGATCTCGAGCGCCAGAGGCAGTGCCTCTTCGAGGGGATAGCCATAGACGCCTGTCGAGATCGAGCAGAACGAGATCGTGCGCGCGCCTGCATGTCTTGCCTCTTCGCATGAGGTGCGGTAGCAGGAGGCAAGCTGCTCGCGTGCGCGCTGAGGAGTCTCCCTTGCATAGATGGGGCCGACGGTATGCACGATGAAGCGGCAGCCGGTGCGGGCTTCAAGGTTGAAAGACGGCGTCACGACAGCCTGTCCCGTCGGGCAGAAGCCAATCTTCCTACAGGCACGGTCAAGCTCTGGACCGGCAAGCGCATGGATCGCTCCGTCGACGCCGCCCCCTCCGGCAAGCGCGCGGTTTGCAGCATTGACGATTGCGTCGGTCTTCTGGTCTGCGACCGAGCCATGGATGAGATAGAGCATGAACATTCGCCCCTTCTTTTGCCATACACTATAGACGTTTGCAGAAATGCGCTGCCAGAGAGGTGACCCATGCAGATAGCGTCAGACGGAGAGGCCCTTGTGCCTGCACTCGAGGAGCTGGTCTCGAGGGAGCATCCAGTCCTCATCGGTTCTGCTGTCGATGCAGACGAGAGGCCGCGGACAGACGAAGTGTGGCTCGAAGGCTTCGATGGGGAAGGCCTCGCCTTTGCCGTGCGCGCAGGCACGGCGCTCTCATCGTCTCTTCGCCATAGGCGCTATGTCTCGGCGATGGGAAACGTCGTATGGGAGGGAAGGCCTGCGTTCGTGGGATTTGCAGGACGTGTGCATGAGCTCTCCCAGAGCGACCTTTCGCTTCGCCTCAGGGAGGCAGGCACGGATGCGGACAGCGTGCTTGCAGGAGGCTATGGGAGCCTTGCCGGCTTTGTCCTCTTCGATGGACGGGGAATACTTCGCCAGGATGGCACCGAATGGAAGTTCGGCGTCGGCACGGCAGAGCCGCCTGCAACGTATTACGTCACGAACTCCTGCACAGGCTGCGGCATCTGCGTCGTGGCCTGCCCGCAGCTTGCGATAGATCTCACGAAGAGCCCGGTCATGATCAGCCAGCCGCGCTGCATCCATTGCGGCACCTGCTTCGAGAGCTGCCCGAATCATGCCATCATCAGGCTCTAGCAGAAGGAAGGTCATGGGTTCCATGGGACAACATGAGGGATGGGTCGGCGTCTTCGATTCGGGCGTCGGCGGCATCAGCGTGCTCGAGCATCTCGTGCGCGAGCTTCCGCATGAGCGCTTCCTCTTCTTTGGGGACTCGGCGAATGCACCGTATGGAGAGAAGACGGACGAAGAGGTCATGAAGCTCTCCCGTGCCATCGTGGAGTACATGGTGCATGAAGGCTGCAAGGCCATTGTCATTGCCTGCAATACAGCGACCTCGGTCGCGGCGGCGACGCTTCGTGCCGAGTATCCAGATCTTCCAATCATCGGCGTCGAGCCAGCGCTCAAGCCGGCAACGCTTGCTCCGAAGCACAGAAGAGTGCTGGTCATGGCAACACCGGTGACGCTCAGACTCGACAAGTACCATCAGCTCGCAGCTACCTGGGGCTCCGACTCCGAAGTCATCTCCCAGCCCTGTCCGGGGCTTGCGGCAAGGATAGAGCATGGCAACCTCAATGCTCCCGACCTCACAGAGCTCATCGAGCGCCTTGTCGGCCGGTATGCCGGAACGGTCGATTCCGTCGTGCTGGGGTGCACGCACTATCCCTTCGTGGCACGTCAGATTCGCTCGGTCGTCGGCGATGTGCCGCTCTTCGAATCGGGTGCCGGCGCGGCACGCGAGCTCAGGCGCCGCCTCGAGGAGACGGGCAGGCTTGCGCCTGCGTCGCAGGAAGGCACGGTCGAGTTCCGGTCGAGCAGGAATACGCCAGAGGAGCTTGCGCTCTACCGCTGGTTCTTCGCGCAGGAGGTATAGGCATGATCCAGGGCGCAATCTTCGATATGGATGGCCTCATGGTCGACTCCGAGCGCGTCTGGTGTGCCCAGTGGCCCCAGGTCTGCGAAGAGGCGGGAGTGCCCTATCGCCCTGAAGTCGCAGACAGGACGCGCGGCACGACGGACGAGCGGGGAGCTGAAATCCTCGAGGAAATCTATAGCGACATCAAGGATGTCGACGGGACGCAGATGATCAGAAGGCTTCATGAGCTTGCAGGCGTCGTCTTCAGGACCCAGGGTGTTCCCGCAAAGCCTGGCCTCTTCGAACTCATGAACTATCTCGGCGGCTGGCATATACCCTGCGCCGTGGCGTCATCTTCTCCGCTCGAGCTCATCCATCTCCACCTCGGCCATCTCGGGCTCGAAGGAGCTTACCAGGCCATCGTGAGCGGCAGGGATTCCGGCATCGCGCACAGCAAGCCGGCACCCGATATCTTCCTCGAGGCAGCGCGACAGCTTGGGGTAGAGCCCGAGCGCACGCTTGTGCTCGAGGATTCCTACTCGGGTGTCAAGGCAGGAGCCGCAGGGCATTTCATAACCATCATGGTGCCCGATCTCTCGCCCGTGACAGATGAGATGCGAGGCATGGCATCCTACATCTGCCAGGACCTGGCCGAGGTCGCAGACCTTCTGGACCAGGGCTTCATCGATGCCTGATTGAGACTTCTCTCAGCTTCATAGGCGTTCCGTGTCGGTTTCCTGCCGATCCTAAGGGCCGGCAGGAAACCTGCCTCAAGAGGCGATTATGGAGTGTGGCATCCTCATCGAAAGGAACACATGAACAGGAAGACCTATATCGTTCTCATGATCGTCTCTGCGGCTGTTGCCGTGCTCTCGCTTGCCATGGTCCTCTGGACGCATATGTCCGAGAGCGCCTACGAGTCGCTCGTCACGGCCTCCATGGGCCTGCAGCTTGCCTATATCGTCTCTTCGCCCCTGCTTGTCGAGAGCATCGCCTTTGCCGGCATGATCACGCTCGTGCATCTCGGGCACCTGCGCCTCGGCAAGACCCAGAGGATCGTCTCGCTTGTGCTTGGCTGCGTGCTTACGCTCTTCGTCGTCGCAGGCTCGCTCGTGGCAGCATATCTGCCGTCGGCCCTTCAGGTCGTGGTCGTCGTCTGCGTCCTCATTGCGGCCCAGTACCCGCTCTGCATGATTGTACCTGCCCTCATGCTCGGATTTGGCCTTGCGCTTCCGAAGGAGCAGGCAGAGGCCTAGGCCCGATCTGGGCTGGTTTAATTCCTCTATGTAACTAGGAATTAACAGAGCAATCCCATATTCCCACTTGAATGGTAGGAATATAAGTGCCATTCTGTACACAACGAGCTTGCAGGCCATCCAGGACTTGTGTCCCCGGCCAAACCACCCTCGTATCCAGCAGATAGCAACAGAAAGGCACGAACATGAAGGTCGCAAAGCACGTCGAGGCACTGATTGGCACCACCCCGCTTGTGGACCTCTCCGCCCTCGTCGACGGCAAGGCTACGATTCTCGGCAAGTACGAGGCAACGAACCCTGGCGGATCTGTGAAGGACCGTATCGCGAAGGCCATCCTCGATGCCGCAGAGGCAGACGGCACCCTGAAGCCAGGAGGCACGGTCATCGAGCCGACGAGCGGCAACACCGGTGTCGGTCTTGCCATGCTTTCCGCAGCGCGTGGCTACCATATGATTCTCGTGATGCCTGAGACGATGTCCATCGAGCGCCGCAAGCTTGCTGCCTCCTATGGTGCAGAGATCGTCCTCACGCCGGGCAAGGATGGCATGAAGGGCGCCATCGCAAAGGCAGACGAGCTCAAGGCCCAGACGCCGGGCGCAATCGTTGCCGGCCAGTTCGTGAATCCTGCAAACCCGCGTGCCCACTACAAGACGACCGGACCTGAGATCTGGCGCGACACCGAAGGCACCGTCGATGCAGTCGTCGCAGGCGTCGGCACGGGCGGCACGATCTCCGGCACCGCGAAGTTCCTGAAGGAGCAGAAGGCTTCCGTCAAGGGCATCGCTGTCGAGCCGGCAGAATCTGCTGTGCTCGAGGGCAAGCCGGCAGGCCCCCACAAGATTCAGGGCATCGGTGCTGGCTTCATCCCGAAGACCTATGATGCCTCCGTCGTGGACGAGGTCGTGCCTATCGCTTCCCAGACTGCAATCGACACGAAGAAGAAGCTCTCCGACGACTTCGGCATCCTCGTCGGCATCTCCTCCGGCGCTGCTGTCGCTGCCGCCGTCGAGCTTGGCAACCGTCCCGAGTATGCTGGCAAGACGATTGTCGCGATCATGCCGGATACCGGCGAGCGCTATCTCTCCATGGACCTCTAAAGCAGATATGCACAGATGGGGGAGGGCAGCCTGCATCGCAGGATGCCCTCCCTTTTCTTGGCTCGAGACGTGCTGCTCCTGTTGACCGGAGTGCCCTTCGAGCGGTATAACTGTCTCTGAAATACCGCTACGCAAGTATGATTTAGAAGGGCCGGTGCTCGATGCAAAGGGCTGGCAGGAGACAGACGGGAGCCGCCTTGGGCCATGTGCCAGGCGCGCTCTGTATATCCCGCTAGGTCATATCGGCACGTTCGGCAAGGAGGCTGCCAGTGGCTGAAGCTGTTGCAGCAGCGGAATGCGGCATTTTCTCTGGAGAGGCAATGAATGCAGATGAGAGGGGCTTCCTCGAAGCTCCGGAAGATATGAGCCGTGAACACGGCAAGATCGGCCTTATCAAGATGATGAAGGAGGATGCACGTACGGTCGTCGCACGCGATCCTTCGGTGTCGTCTGTGCATGAGGTCGTGTTCTTTGCGGCGGGCCTGCGTGCGGTCTGGGCCTATAGGCGCCAGCATTGGCTGTGGACCCACGGCATGCATTCGCTTGCCATGTGGTCGCAGAGCCATACGCGCAAGCGCTATGCCATCGATATCCATCCTGCCGCGACAATCGGCAGGCGTTTCGTGATCGACCACGGCATCGGCATCGTTATCGGCTCCACCGCCATCCTGGGCGATGACTGCATGCTCTATCAGGGCGTGACCTTGGGCATGACAGGACACCATGCTGGCAAGCGCCATCCTACCCTCGGCAACAATGTGATGGTCGGCGCGCGTGCAACGGTGCTCGGAGCGATCACGATAGGGGACAACGTGAAGGTCGGCGCGAATGCAGTCGTGCTCGAGGATGTCCCGGCCAATGTCACGGTTGCAGGCATCCCAGCCCACATCGTGAAGGATCATCGCTGCTGGGAGATGCCCCAGTTCTCGCTCGTGGACGGCGAGGCTGCGGTGAAGAGCCTCTTGGGCGAGGAGAAGGGCAATACCCTCGACGACGATGAGAACAAGCGCTGGTCCTGTGCACTCTGACAGCTTGCTTGAGCCTCGCTGAAATAGTTTCCGTCTGTTTACAGGTCCGAGACATCTCCGGACTTGCACGTACCATAGCCACAACTCGATAGTCCGCTGCAGGGGATATCTGCAGCTATCCTTGAAAGCGAGGTTCCATGTCTGCAAATTTCAAGAGGCGCCTTCCCATCCCGCAGGATCTCAAGAAGGAGATGCCGCTTTCCGATGAGAGCGCCGAGCGCAAGAAGGCAGTCGACGCCGAGGTTGCCTCGATCATCCGTGGCGAGTCTGACAAGAAGCTCATCATCGTCGGCCCCTGCTCTGCCGACAACGAGGACGCCGTGCTCGACTACGCGAGCCGTCTTGCCGTGCTCCAGCAGTGCGTCCAGGACAAGCTCGTCATCGTCATGCGCGTCTACACGAACAAGCCGCGCACGAACGGCACCGGCTACAAGGGACTGCTCCATCAGCCGGATCCTGAGGGCGCTCCTGACCTGCTCGAGGGCCTCAAGGCCATCCGCCACATGCATATGCGCGTCATCGAGGAGACGGGCCTCTTCACGGCAGATGAGATGCTCTATCCGGAGAACGACCGCTTCCTGAGCGACCTTCTGGCCTATGTCGCTGTCGGCGCCCGTTCGGTCGAGAACCAGCAGCACCGTCTTGTCGCTTCTGGCATCGAGGTCCCTGTCGGCATGAAGAACCCGACGGGTGGCTCCATGTCCGTGATGCTGAACTCCGTCTATGCAGCCCAGCATCCGCAGACCTTCATCTACCGCAACTGGGAGGTCGAGACAACCGGCAACCCGCTTGCTCACTGCATCCTGCGCGGATACCGCGGCCTCGACGATATCAACTACCCGAACTACCACTATGAGTACCTCGAGCGCCTCGCTGCTGCCTACGAGGAGAACGAGAAGTACCAGAATCCGGCTGTCATCATTGACACGAACCACGACAACTCGGGCAAGCGTCCTCTCGAACAGATTCGCATCTGCAACGAGGTCCTCGATTCCGCCCACAGAAACGAGGCCATCGGCAAGCTCTTCCGTGGCTTCATGATCGAGTCCTACATCGAGGACGGCAACCAGCCTATCGGCGGCGGCGTGTATGGCAAGTCCATCACGGATCCCTGCCTCGGCTGGGCAAAGACGCAGAACCTCATCATGCACATTGCAGACCGCATCTAGCATCTGTTTCCCAAGATCTTGCGGGGAGGCTGGCTTTCGGGCTGGCCTCCTTTTCTGTGCTTGGGCATTCCGTGCATGCGATGCCGGAAGTGCGTGTTGCGGGTAGGATAGGGGAGCATGCAAGCGGCAGCACACGCTGCCAAAGACAAGAAGGAGCATGATTCTATGCCTTGCACAACCCTTCTGATCGGCAAGAAGGCCTCCTATGACGGCTCCACGATCGTGGCCAGGAACGAGGATTCAGGATCGGGCAGCTTCTGCCCGAAGCGCTTTGTCGTCGTGCATCCCGAAGAGCAGCCGCGCCACTACGTCTCGAAGATTGCCCATCTCGCAATCGAGCTTCCTGACAACCCGGAGCGCTACACGGCGCTGCCGAATGCCATCCTCGACGAGGGTATCTGGGCTGAGGCTGGCGTGAACGAGAGCAATGTCTCCATGAGCGCAACGGAGACCCTCACGACGAACGAGCGCGTGCTCGGAGCTGACCCCTTCGTCGTCTACAAGCCGGCACAGGGCACGGAAGGCGAAGAGGGCTATGAGCCTGAGGTCGCAGGCGGTATCGGCGAGGAGGACATGGTCACGATCGTCCTTCCCTACATCAAGAGCGCACGCGAGGGCGTGAAGCGCCTCGGCGCCCTTCTCGAGCAGTATGGCACCTATGAGATGAACGGCATCGCCTTCTCCGATGCGGACGAGATCTGGTGGCTCGAGACGGTGGGCGGACACCACTGGATCGCAAAGCGCGTCCCGGACGATGCCTATGTGACGATGCCGAACCAGCTTGGCATCGATGCCTTCGACTTCGATGATGCCTTCGGCGCCCAGAAGGACTACCTGTGCTCTGCTGACATGAGGGAGTTCGTGGAGAAGAACCACCTCGACCTCACGCTCGGAGACGGCCTCATGAATCCGCGCGATGCCTTCGGCTCGCACTCCGATTCCGACCACGTCTACAACACGCCGCGTGCCTGGGCCATGCAGCGCTTCCTCAATCCCCATGCCCTCAAGTGGGACGGACCGGATGCTGATCTCACGCCGGAAGCGGATGACATCCCCTGGAGCCGCGTGCCGGAGCGCAAGCTCACGATCGAGGACGTGAAGTATGCCCTGTCCCTGCACTATCAGGGCACGCCCTTCGACCCCTACAGCCGCCGCGGCGACGAGAGACGTGGCATGTATCGTCCTATCGGCATCAACCGCAACAGCCAGCTCTCTGTCGTGCAGCTGCGCCCCTATGGGCCTGAAGCGTGCCGTGCTGTTCAGTGGATCGCCTTCGGCAGCAATGTCTTCAATGCGCTCGTGCCGTTCTACACGAATGTGCGGACGACGCCTGCCTATCTCGAGAAGACGGATGCCCACGTCACGACCGAGTGCTTCTACTGGGAGAACCGCATCATTGCAGCGCTTGCCGATGCACACTTCCATGATGCAGCAGCAGATGTCGAGCGCTACCAGGAGAAGGTCGGCGGTATGGGACATGCCATGCTCCACGAGACGGATGCTGCTGTGGAGAAGGGCACAGACGATGTCCAGGCTGTGCTCGAGGCAGCCAACCAGAAGATGGCTGACGAGCTCAAGGAAGAGACGGACGCGCTCCTCTCGAAGGTCCTCTTCTTCGCAAGCATGGGCATGAAGAACAGCTTCTCGAAGGATGACATGTAGGATCTTTCAGAGAGCAGAGAGGCAGTGCCTGAAGGCGCCTGGATTTATCCGGGCGCCTTTTCTGAAAGCTTTCTAAACTTGTATATACGAGCTTGTCTGATATAACATATCTGCATCTTTTTTGGGGTGGTATCGAACCGCTTACGGAAAAGTACCGGCCGCCGGCCCATCGCTGTTCAATCTTTTACGCTTCCGTAATGAATATTGGCCAAACTAAGGGGCAGCGAGGGGCGAGAGTCATGGCTGGAACGACAAGAAGGAGGAAGTGCCATGTCATCCGCAGAGAAACGCTTTCAATCCTTTATCCGCAAACTCGATAACAGCGATTATGTGTATGACGTGCTGAGGATGGGGCCATCTCCCATTGTCTCGGTCGTATTCGGAGCCAAGCCGCGCTCGGGCCATTCGAAGGTCTTCGAGCATGTCGGCAAGAAGCAGCTGCCTCAGCTCTATGTCTATGCCATCTTTTCCAAGGACGGGGAAGAAGTGCACTTCCAGACGTCCCCGCTGGTGCGCGTTCCCCAGAACCAGCGCTCCCAGGCGCTTTCGGTATGCAATGCCGCCAACAACCAGCAGCGCTGGATCAAGTTCAATCTGAACTCCTCCGACTACATCGTCGGACACTACGATCTTCTGCTCCAGGGCCATGGTGCAAGCGATGCCTGCGTCACGATCGCTCAGCGTGTGGCTGATGTGGTCGACGAGACCCTGCCGCTCCTCCAAAGCTGCCTTGAGCAGGATGCCTCTGAAGAGGAAGTCGCGTAAGGAAAAGT
>NZ_JBEVTM010000015.1:0-63769 GCF_040884255.1 Olsenella sp. AGMB03486 | reverse complement strand
TATTCAGAAAGGCGCAGGGACAGATCTCTTCTGTCCCTGCGCCATCTGCTGTGCACCTATTCGTCTTCCTCGTCGTCTCCGCCGACCTCTTCGAGGACGCCGAGCGCAGCAGGCACGATCTCCTCTGCCCCCTTGTGGAAGGGATACTTGAGCTGCTTCGTCTTCGGATAGTAGAAGGCGTGGCGCTCCTTGAACTTGAGCGCAAGCTTCCTCGGCACCTCGATGCCCTGATAGACAAAGCGTCCCTGGATGAGGGAGACCGAGGTGACGCCCATGCGCTGGCAGCGGATGCGGATGCGCGCCCTGTCGAAGAGGTTCCTGCCCGCAAGCGGCAGCGCCCCATAGCGCTCCTCGCAGTCCTTCTGGATGCGGTCCACATCAGAGAGCTCTGAGGCAGAGGCAAGCTGGCGGTAGACAAGAACGCGCTTGTCCACCTCAGGCAGGTATTCCTCTGCGAGATAGAAGTCTGCCGAGAGGTTGATCGTGACCTCGGGCTGCTCTGTCTGCGCCGTCTCGCCCCTGGCTTCGCTTACCGCCTCGCCGAGCATCTGCGTGAAGAGGTCGAAGCCGACGCTCGAGAGGTTGCCATGCTGCTCTGCACCCACAAGCGAGCCAGCGCCTCTGATCTCGAGGTCGCGCATTGCGATGCGCATGCCGGATCCGAGGTCCTGATACTCGTTGATAGCGGTCAGACGGTCCGTTGCCTCAGGCGTGAGCGGCTGCTCTCCCGGGAACATGAAGTAGGCATAGGCCTGGATGCGGCCACGTCCGACACGGCCCTTGAGCTGGTAGAGCTGGGCCAGTCCCAGGCGCTGAGAGTCCTCGATGATCAAGGTATTCGTATGGGGGTTGTCGATGCCGGACTCGATGATCGTCGTTGCCACGAGCACATCGATCTCATGCTCCTGGAACTTCATCATCATGTCCTCGACCTCGCGCGGGCTCATCTTGCCATGCGCGACGCCGATTCTTGCCTCGGGCGCAGCCTCCTGGACGCGCATGACCGCATCGTCGATCGTCTTGACGCGGTTGCTCACGTAGTAGACCTGTCCCTTGCGGGCAAGCTCGAAGCGGATGGCGGCACTCACGACGTCCGGATCCCACTCGCCGACCGTCACCTTCACGGGCAGCCTTCCCGGAGGTGCTGTCATGATGAGCGACATGTCGCGGACGCCGCTCACGGCCATCTGCATCGTGCGCGGAATCGGCGTAGCGGAAAGCGTCAGCACATCGACCTGCTCGCGCATGTTCTTGAGCTGCTCCTTGTGCTGGACGCCGAAGCGCTGCTCCTCGTCGATAATGACAAGGCCAAGGTCGTGGGGGTTCACATCGTTCGAGAGCAGGCGGTGCGTGCCGATGAGGACATCGACCGTGCCCTCAGCAAAGCCCTTCAAGGCCTTCTTCTGCCTGGCCGGCGTGACGAAGCGGGAGAGCACCTGGACGTTGAGACCGAAGGGCGTAAACCGCTCATAGAACGTCTGGTAGTGCTGCTCGGCGAGAATCGTCGTGGGGCAGAGCACCATGACCTGGCGGGAGGAGCAGCAGCACTTGAAGGCCGCACGCAGGGCCACCTCGGTCTTGCCGAAGCCCACATCGCCGCAGAGGAGCCTATCCATAGGCTTCGGCGACTCCATATCGGCCTTGATGTCTGCAATCGCAGACTTCTGGTCAGGCGTCAGAGGATAGGGGAAGCTTGCCTCCATCTCCTCCTGCTCAGGGGTGTCAGGCGGGAAGGCATAGCCCGCGACGCTTGCGCGCCTCGTATAGAGGTCCACGAGGTCGAAGGCAAGCTTCTTTGCGCTCTTCCGGGCCTTGCCGGTCGCACGCGACCAGTCTGCTGTATTGAGGCGCGTGAGGCGCGGAGCCGCACCATCCGGGCCGATATAGCGGGTGATCCTGTCCACCTGCTCGAGCGGCACATAGAGCTTGTCGCCGCCTGCATATTCGAGGAGGAAGTAGTCACGCTGGCGTCCTGCCACTTCCTGGCGCACGATCTGGGAGAAGAGGGCGATGCCGTGCGTTGCGTGCACGACATAGTCTCCCGGCTTGAACGGGAACGTGACCGAGGTGGGATCGATCTTCTTGACCCGCTTCGCATGCTTTGCCATGCGAGCCGTGAGATCTGACACCGAAAGGACGCCCAGGCCTGCCGTCGGCACGATGATGCCAGCAGGGACCGGTGCATCGAAGAACGTGACCTTCCCCTTCTCAAGGGGCACGATGCTCTTTTCCGCCTCAGGATCGTCTACCGGGATCCTGTTCTCGGGGGCCGAGCCCAGAGACTCGACAAAGGGGATGGCCTCGTCGTTGAAGGTAAGCTCCAAGGCCTCGCGGGCACCTCTGTCCGGCACAGCGAAGATCACGGCCATGCGGTCAGAGATCATCTGGCGGACGCTTCCCAGAAGCTTCGTATCGGAACCTGCGATATTCGGCTGCCTCACCTTGAGCTCTGCCGTCACACGCGTCCCCTGGCGCATGATGCTTGCAAACGAGAGGCGCTGCTGCCGCCCGAAATCGAGCTTCTTCGGGTCGGTATAGAGACCTTCCGTCTTCTCGCGCGCATTCTGCGCAGCAGATGAGATGTCGTCTGTCGCACGCTGGCAGTCATCGAAGAGCGCCCTCGGCTCTGCAAGCACGACAAGCGTCTCAGACGAGATGTGCTCCAAGGGCGATGCCGTGCTGCCGTAGAGCACCGGCAGATACTTCTCGAGATGCGGCGCATCTGCGCCCTGGCTGATAAGCTCGAGGTCCTCAGCGATCTTCGTGCTCTCCTGTGCCGGCTTGAAGAGGGCCTTCTTGGCACGGATGATGCTCTCGGAAGAGAGTGCCATCTCGCGGCAGGGCCCCACCGTCACGCTCTCGAGCTCGCCGATCGTCTGGCCGGTCGAAGGCACCATGCGGCGGATCCGGTCGATCTCGTCGCCGAAGAACTCGATCCTCACCGGGCTTGTTGCCTGTGCGGGGAACACATCGACCGCATCTCCATGCACCCAGAAGGCACCCGGTGCATCCGCTGCGCCCTTGGGGCTATAGCCCATGCCGACAAGAAGGGCAGGAACATCCTCGAAGGGCACCTCATCGCCACACGAAAACGTGCTCGGCGCAAAGTAGCCAGAGCCCTTGGGCGGCACGCGGCGCAGGAGCGCGGCAGCAGATGCCACGACGATGCAGGGCTCCCCTGCCGCAAGGCGCGCTATCGCATGGCAGCGGGCACCGACGATAGCATCGTCGTAGCCTGCATCGGACCAGGGATAGTCCCTTCTCGCCGGATAGCGCGAGACCGATGGCATGCCGAGCCAGGCAGCAAGGGTACGCGCGGTCCTGTCAGCCGCCTCCTCGCCTGCCACGACCAGAAGGCACGGACGGGGATGCTCTGCCCAGAGCGCTGCCAGCACAAGCGGGCGTGCGCTCTGGGCGACCGCGAGCGTCAGGTCGTGTCCTTCATGGTACTCATGCAGGGCTTCTGCCATCTCGGGCGCCGAAAGGAGACGGGCGCCCACACGGTTTATGAACATAGATGCAAGACCTCATATCTCTTCTGCTGGCACAATCCGGCAGATTCATATCCGGAAGTCCCACGATAGCAGAGGGCGGGAGCCTCCCTCATCGAGAGAGGCTCCCGCCGCAAAATCGCTGCGTTTCAGCTCACATATCTGCTACTTGGCAGCCCTGCCGCTCTTCTCTGCGAGCTCCTTCAGGTGCGGAAGCGATGCCTTGATATCCTCGGCATCTGCCTGCCAGCACCAGTTGCCGTCAGCCTTGCCCGGCACGTTCATGCGTGCCGTGTCGTCCAGGCCGAGCACATCCTGGAGCGGCACGATAGCGACCTTCGCATTCGTTGCCAGCACCCGTTCCAGGAGCCTTTCTGCAAACTCCGGCGTGCCTTCCTCGCCGAAGCGGCTCTTGGCCCAGCCAAGGAGCGTCTGCGTGTCGTGCGTGCCCGAGCAGGCCACCTTGTGGTGGATCGGCACATACGACTGGCGCACATCCTGGTCGGAGAACTGCACGACGTCGAGTCCCGGGAAGCCGCATGAAGCGGAGAGGGCATGCACGGCCGGCGTGATGGAGCCCAGATCCTCTGCAATGAAGGGCAGGGGTCCGAGCTTCTTTGCGGCCTGCTCGAAGAGCGCACGTCCCGGCCCGAAGTGCCACATGCCATCCTTGGCGGAATGTCCTGCCGGGATAGAGAAGTAGGACGAGAAGCCGAGGAAGTGGTCGAGCCTCACATAGTCATAGAGCTCGCACGCACGTGCCAAGCGCTGCATCCACCACTCGTAGCCGGTCTCTGCCATGCGCTTCCACTGGTAGGTCGGGTTGCCCCAGACCTGGCCATCCTCGCTGAACTGATCGGGTGGGCAGCCTGCAATCGAGGTTGCGTTGCCGTCCTTGTCGATCGAGAAGAGATCGGGGTGGCTCCAGACATCGGAGGAGTCGGCAGAGACATACATCGGCATGTCGCCGACAAGCGAGATGCCCTTCGAGTGCGCGTACTCCTTGAGCTCAGACCAGCCCTGGGCAAAGATGAACTGCCGCTTCTCGTGGTAGGAGATCTCCTTCGCAAGCGAAGGGTCATGCAGAAGCTTGTCCGAGTACTTCTTGTACTTGGCTGGCCACGTCTGCCAGGCACGCTCGCCCTCGAAGCGCTTGATGGCACGGAAGGTGGCATAGGGAAGAAGCCAGGCCTCTTCCTTCCTGCAGAATGCCTTGAAGGCAGGGTCTGAATCCTTGATGGCGGCAGTCTTCTTCTCGAGGTCTTCCTTCGTGCCTTCGATGAGGGCAGTATTGCCGGCAAAGGCAGAAAGGCCGGCGTACGGGCTGCCATGGCGGTCGCAGGGGTTCACGGGCAGGATCTGCCAGTAGCGCTGGCCGCCTGCAGCCAGGTAGTCGATGAAGTCACGGGCAGGCTTGCCCATGGTGCCAGGACGGCCGCCATTCGGAAGCGACGTGATATGGCAGAGGATGCCCATGCCCGGCTCGAGCGGACGGTCGAGCATCTGTGCCTTGTGGAAGTAGAGGACCGCCGTTCCCAGAGGCCAGAGGCCGACATGGACCTTTCCGTCATGCACCTCGAGGTCCTGGCCCGACACGATATCGTCCACGGCCTCGCCCTGCATCGGCACCTCGAACTCATGGCGCTGGGAAAGGCCGCCGTTCACGAGGACCATGACAGACTCGTCACCTGCGGAACGCGTGAAGCCGAAGACATCCTGGTTCACGGCAAACGGATGGAAGTCGCCGTCCACAAGCACCGGCAGGGACTTCCTGATGGCAATCGCATTGCGGCAGATGTTGAAGCAGTCCTTGTCCTCATGCCCCCACGGGAAAGGCGCCCTGTTGTACGGGTCTGTCATGCCCTGGAGGCCTGCCTCGTCGCCGTAGTAGATGGAGGGCACGCCCGGCATGGTCATCTGCAGCAGCGCAGCATCCCAGAGCCTGCCTTTGGCCAAGCCCATCTGGTCGCGGGAGAGCCTGTAGGCGGCACGCTGATTGTCGTCCATCGTATCCGGGTCGGGAGCGCCGCCCAGAAGCGTCAGGATGCGGCTCCTGTCATGGGAGCCCAGAAGGTTCAGGGCCGAATAGAACGCATCGTGCGGATAGTTCTCATAGAGCTGCTCGAAGCGTGCTGCCGTCTCGTAGGCATCGACCTTGTTCAGGAGGAAGTCGAGCACGGCTCCCCTGAAGGGATAGTTCATCGCAGAGTCGAGCTCGCCGCCCAGAAGGTAGCGCCTCGGCTCGCCGTAGGCAACCTTGTTCGAGGCATCTTCCCAGACCTCGCCGATGACAGCGGCATCGGCACGCTCGGCACGTGCGGCGCTCGAGATATCACGGATGAAATCTTCGGGAAGCTCATCTGCCACATCGAGCCTCCAGCCACGGGCACCAAGGCGCAGCCAATGGCGGACGACGCCATCCTTACCGCAGATGAACTCGTGGTAGCCCGGGTCCTCTTCGCGGACGTCAGGCAGGTCGCCCACGCCCCACCAGGAGGCATACTCGCCCGAGTCGTCGATCTCGTACCAGGAGCGGTACGGAGAGTCCTTGCTCTGGAAGGCGCCAACCTCGGGATAGTTGCCGTACTTGTTGAAGTAGCGCGAATCGCAGCCCGTATGGTTGAAGACGCCGTCGAGCATTATTGCCATGCCATGCGCCTCCGCAGCGCGGCAGAGCTCCTGGAAGGCCTCCGTGTCGCCGAGCATCGGGTCGACCTTCATGTAGTCGGCCGTGTCATAGCGGTGGTTCGAGGCAGCCTCGAAGATCGGGTTCAGATAGAGCACTGTGACGCCGAGCGCCTCGAGGTAGTCGAGCTTCTCTGCGATGCCGGAAAGCGTGCCGCCGTAGAAGTCCCAGGCCACGATATCGCCCGAGGCATCCTTCTGGTAGCGGGGCTCGGTGTCCCAGTCCTCGACAAGGCGGCGTCCAGGGCCATTCCTCTTGACCGAGAGCGCCGCATCGACACGCTCGCGCCAGTCGGCGCCGCGTGCGAAGCGGTCCGGGAAGATCTGGTAGACGATGCCTTTCGTGTACCACAGAGGAAGCGTCTTCCTCGTGAGGTAGACAGAGATCTGCCAGCTCGAAGGCTCATACCACACAAGCTCGCCTTCGCCCGACGTGGCGCCGTTCTTCGTGCCATACCAGCAGACGGAGCCATCGGAGCCATAAATCTTGAAGTAGTACCAGAGAATCTCAGGGTCCGGGACCTCGAAGGAGCCGGTGAAGTGCAGGTGGTCTCCTGCCTCCTCGCGGTCCATGTGATAGATGTACTCGCCTTTGCCATCCACCCAGGTGCGGATATCGGCTGAGGCACCAAAGTCGTCCCAGACATCGAGGCTGAGCACGACAGTGCCGCCACAAGGGGCGGCACCAAAAGGACTCCGATACGTCGGATCCGAACTTATATGCAATGCGTGCAAGGTGACCTGTCTCTCTACCCTGCCTAATCGCGGCGCTTGTTGTAGCGCTGGACCTCAGGGTGAAGACTATGATACAGGTCCAGGTAGTCGTTCGCTGCCCTCTTCCAGCTGAAATCTTGCGACATTGCCTGACGCTGGAGCTGTGCCCACACGTCCTTGTCCGTCCAGTACACTTCGCAGCCCGTGAGAAGCGCATTGGTCATCTCGTCGGCATTGATGTTCGCGAAGCTGAAGCCCGTTCCCTCGCCCGTGAAGCGGTTGTAGGGGATGACGGTATCCTTGAGGCCACCCGTCTCTCGCACGACCGGAAGCGTGCCATAGCGCATGGCAATCATCTGGGAAAGACCGCAGGGCTCGAACTCTGACGGCATGAGGAAGAGATCCGCACCCGCGTACATGCGGTGCGACAGCGCAGAGTCGAACGTGATGCAGGCAGCAAGCTGGTCGTTGTACTTCCAGTCGAAGTATTTGAATGCATCTTCGAGGTCCTTGTCGCCGGTGCCGAGCACGGCCATCTGGATGCCGCGACTCATAAGGTAGTCCATCGCATAGCGGACAAGGCCGATGCCCTTCTGCTCCGTGAGGCGGCCAACCATTGCGACAAGAGGCTTGTCGGGGTCGACAGCAAGACCCAGCTCCTCCTGGAGCGCCTTCTTGCAGGCAGCCTTGCCGGACATGTCTTCCTCGGAGTAGGCAGCCGCAATCTCGGGGTCTGTCTTCGGGTTCCAGGCATTCACATCGATGCCGTTGAGGATGCCCGAGAGCACGTTCTGGCGGCGGCGGAAGATGCCGTCGAGGTTCTCGCCGTAGAACGGCATCTGGAGCTCGTCGGCGTAGGTCGGCGAGACCGTGGTGAGGGCATCCGAATAGCAGAGGGCGCCCTTCATGTAGTTGATGCCTCCTGGGCCTGCGGCCAGCTGGTCGCGTGCGGCAGGGATGCCTGCCAGGCCCAGGACATCGTTCAGCATCTTGTCCGAGAACTGCCCCTGGAACTTCGCATTATGGACGGTGAAGACCGTCTTGATGTTGTCGTAGAGGGGGATGTCCCGGTAGAACTCGCGCAGGAACACGGGCGCCAGGGCGCACTGCCAGTCATTGCAGTGCAGCACGTCGATGTCGCCGAGCTCCGGCACATGCTGGAGGCATTCCAGGATGGCCTTCGAGAAGAAGGCGAAGCGCTCTCCATCGTCGTAGTAGCCGTAGATCCCATCACGCTTGAAGTAGGCCTCGTTGTCCACGAAGTAGAAGTCGAGGTCATTGAGCGTGAGCTTGTCGATGCCGCACCAGACATTGCGCCAGGAGAGCGGCACGTAGAACTCGCAGATGTGCTGCATCTGCGCCTTGTACCCATCAGAGATCTTCGAGTACTTCGGAAGGATGACGGCGACATGGGCTCCTGCGTGCTTGAGTGCACGCGGGAGCGATCCTGCGACGTCGGCCAGGCCGCCCGTCTTCACGAACGGCACAACCTCGGATGCGGCGAAGAGGATGTTGAGCTTTCTTCTGACAGCCATGGATGCTCCCGCTTTCTCGGCGCTAGTCGTTGCCCTTGGGAAGGACCAGCACTGCGTCGGACGTGCCGCGAAGGACCGTGCCAGCAGCAATCTCATTGTTGCGGTCGATGATCGCGTTCTCGATGTGGGCGCCGGCCTTGACCGTGACCGAACGGACGAGAATCGCGTTCGTGACGGTGGCGCCCGGCTCGATCACGCAGGCACGGCCGATGATGGAGTTCTTCACCGTGCCGTAGATCTTCGTGCCGGAGGAGACGAGCGAGTTCGCCACATGTGCGCCCGGCTCGTACTTGGCAGGCGTCGTGTCGTGTGCCTTTGTCATGACCGGCAGGTCGTTCGTGAAGAGCTGCTCCTGAAGCGCCGGATCGAGGAGCTCCATCGAGCGCTTGAAGTAGGCCTCCTTCGAGAAGATCGGCGCCACATAGCCCTCGTAGTCATAGGTGCCGACGCGGACCTCGTCGAGATCCTCCTTGAGGGCATCGAAGAGATCGAGGTGGTCGACATCGCGATACCAGCCCAGGAGCTCTTCGAGCTTCTGCGTGCCGATAACGAAGAGGTCCATGAAGGCAGCGTCGCCGAAGGCAGAGCCTGTCTTGATGCCGGCGAATGCGCCCTTGTCGTCCTTCACGACAGCATTGACGTCCTCGGAGTCCTCATTCGCACGGTAGGTGACGACGGTGATATCGTCGCCGGACGCGATGTGGGCATCGACGATCTTCTTGAGATCGGTCGTGTAGAGGAAGTTGCAGCCGGAGACGATCACATAATCGGACTTCGAGCGGCGCAGGAAGTCGCGGTTCGCCTCGAAGTCGCGGATGAGGAAGCGGCCGCCGACGCGGCTCATGCCGAACGAGGATCCCGGAAGCGGGAAGAGGCCGCCGTTCTTGCGGTCAAGACCCCAGTCCTTGCCAGCGCCGACATGGTCGATGACCGGACGGTAGTTGTCCGGCATGATGAGACCAACGGTGCTAAGACCTGCATTGACCATATTGGAGAGCGTGAAGTCGATCATGCGGTAGCGGCCGAGAACCGGCGTTGCCGCGACCGGACGCACGCCTTCGACGAACTGGCTTGGATGGTGCGTGGAATAATTGGTGGTGATGAGTCCTACGACCTTTGCCACGGCTACTCCTCTCCCTTCGTAATCACGGCGTCATTGCCTGCCACTGCCGTATCCGCGTCCTTGCTGCCGAAGTCGACATTCTTCTCGACCTTTGCGCGCTCGCCGAGGATGGCATTGACGACGCGGCAGCCTTCCTCCACGCGGGCACCCGGCAGAAGCACGGAATCCTCGACGATGGTGTGGGGACCGACATAGACGCCGGCGGAAATGACCGAATGCCTGACCTGGCCCAGAATCCTGCAGCCATTGTCGACGAGGCAGTCATCGATGGAGGCGTCAGGGCCGACATAGTGCGGCGGCATCGGCACGGTGTTGCTCATGATCGGGGATTCCTGGTCGTAGAGGTCGAACGCCGGCTCGGAGCCCAGGAGCTCCATGTTCGTCTCGTGGTAGGAGGCGATGGTACCGACATCGCGCCAGAAGCCCTCGAAGCGGTACGTGTAGAGGCGCTTGCCGGCATCAAGCAGCTTCGGGATGATGTTCTTGCCGAAGTCGTGCTCGGAGTTCGGGTCCTTGGCATCCTCCTTCAGCGTCTCGACCAGAAGGTCGGCGTTGAAGATATAGATGCCCATGGAAGCGAGGTTCGAATCGGGATGCGCAGGCTTCTCGGTGAACTTGAGAATGCGCTCGTCGTCGTCCGTGGTGAGGATACCGAAACGCGGCGCTTCCTCCCAGGGGACCGGCATGACGGCGATGGTCAAATCGGCGTTGTGGCGCTTGTGGTTCTCGAGCATGTCGTTATAGTCCATGCGATAGAGCTGGTCGCCCGAAAGGATCAGCACATAATCAGGATCGTTCTGCTCGATGTAGCCAAGGTTCTGCGTCACGGCGTCGGCCGTGCCCTCATACCAGGCACCGCCAGACTGCGTCGCGAACGGCGGAAGGATGGAGACACCGCCCGAACGCCCGTCGAGGTTCCACGCCTCGCCCGAGCCGATGTAGGAATGGAGCAGATACGGACGGTACTGGGTCAGGACGCCGACAGTCGTGATGCCCGAGTTCGCGCAGTTGGACAGCGCGAAGTCGATGATGCGGAACTTGCCGCCAAACGAGACGGCAGGCTTCGCCACCTCGCTCGTCAGCGCCTTGAGCCTGCTGCCCTGTCCGCCTGCAAGCAGCATTGCGAGGCACTCTTTCTTGCTCATACCGATTCTCCCCTTTCAGCTTCCGGATAAGCAAAGGATTTACTTATCTATATGCCATATATCGCGGGCATACTCGCGGATTGTTCGGTCGGAAGAGAAGTATCCGGCCTTAGCGGTGTTGTGAAGCGCCGCGCGGTTCCACTTGATCGTGTCAGGATAGTCGTTCGTGAGCTCTTCCCATGCCTGGACGTAAGCACGGAAGTCCTTGAGCACGAGGTCCGGATCGTTGTTGACCATGAGGTAGTCATGGATGCTCTCGAAGTTGCCGGAAAGGCGCGAGAACGTGCCATCCACAAGCTCGTCCACGACACGTCCGAGGCGGTCGCGGTCGGCATTGTACTCATCCCAGGCGTAGTAGCGGCCGGATGCCTTGAGCTCGTCGACCTCTTCGGTCCGAAGGCCGAAGATCTTGATGTTCTCGTCGCCCACGAGCTTGCAGATCTCAACGTTTGCGCCGTCGTAGGTGCCGAGGGTGAGGGCGCCGTTGTACATGAGCTTCATGTTCGACGTGCCGGAGGCCTCGGTGCCTGCCGTGGAGATCTGCTCGGAGATATCGGATGCCGGATAGATGAGCTGGGCATTCGAGACAGCGAAGTTCGGGACGAAGGCGACCTTGATCGTCTGGTTCACACGGTCGTCGTTGTTGATCACGTCGGCGACGGAGTTGATGAGGCGGATGACTTCCTTTGCGAAGTCATAGCTCTGGGCAGCCTTGCCGGAGAAGATGAAGGACGTCGGCTGCGGCTTGAAGGAAGGATCCGCGAGGAGACGGTTGTAGATGTCGAGGACCTTGAAGACGTTCAGGAGCTGGCGCTTGTAGGCATGGAAGCGCTTGACCTGGACATCGAAGATCGTGGTCGGATCGAGCTCGACGCCCGTCGTGTCCTTGATGTAGCGGGCAAGGCGCTCCTTCTCCGTCTGCTTGGCAGCATGGACATCCTTCAGGAACGACTCGTCCTTCTCATACGGGATGAGCTTCTCGAGCTCATAGGCATCCTTGAGCCAGCCATCGCCGATTGCATTGGTGATGAGCTTTGCATAGGCAGGGTTGGCCTCTGCGAGGAAGCGGCGATGCGAGACGCCGTTCGTCTTGTTGTTGAACTTCTCCGGCGTGAGGTCGTAGAAGTCCTTGAGCGTCGACTTCTCGAGGATGTCCGTATGGAGGGCAGAGACGCCGTTCACGGAGTGCGAGCAGATGACGGAGAGGTTTGCCATGCGGCACTGGCCATCCCAGAGGATTGCCGTCTTCTGGAGCTGGTCCATCCAGTTCTCCGCATCATGCGGGAAGGACTCGCGGTAGCGGCGGTCGATCTCGTCGATGAACATGTAGGTGCGCGGAAGCTGGGCACGGAGCATCGGAATCGGCCACTTCTCGAGGGCTTCCGGCATGATCGTGTGGTTCGTGTAGGAGACAGTCGCCGTCACGGTCTTCCAGGCCGTATCCCAGTCAAGGCCCTTCTCATCGACGAGGATGCGCATGAGCTCGGGACCGCAGAGCGCCGGGTGCGTATCGTTCGTGTGGATGCAGACATGCTTCGGGAGGTCTTCCCAGGCATCGGGGCCGAAGTTGCGCTCATAGGTGTGAAGGATCGACTGCAGGCCTGCAGAGACGAAGAGGTACTCCTGCTTGAGGCGCAGAAGACGTCCATGCTCGCCCGCATCGTTCGGGTAGAGGATCGTGGAGATGGCCTCGACATCGGAGCGGAACTTGAATGCCTTGGCATAGTCGCCGGCATTGAAGGCATCGAGATCGAAGTCAGGCGTATGCGGCTTTGCGCCCCAGATGCGGAGCTTGTTCACGCAGGTGCCGCCGAAGCCGACGATAGGCACATCGTACGGGACGGCGTCTACCTTCTCGCCGCCTTCCCAGGTGAACCAGTAGCTGCCAGCCTCGCCCTCGTGGCGCACGACCTCGCCGCCGAAGCGCACCGTGACGGTGCTCTCGAGCTTGCGGATCTCCCACGGGAAGCCATAGCGGAGCCAGTTGTCCGTCTTCTCGACCTGGCGTCCGCCCTCGATCTCCTGGCGGAAGAGGCCATAGCGGTAGCGCATGCCATTGCCGTTGCCGGCGATGCCGAGAGCTGCCATGGAGTCGAGGAAGCAGGCCGCAAGACGGCCGAGACCGCCGTTGCCGAGGCCCGGGTCGGCTTCCTTGGCGCAGAGGGTCTCAAGGTCTGAACCCATGTCCTTGAGGCACTCCTCGACGAAGTCGCGGATGCCGAAGTTCAGGAGGTAGTTGTCCAGAAGGGGACCGAGCAGAAACTCGAGGGAGAAGTAGTAGACCTGCTTCTCGTCCTTCGGGTGGCACTCGACCTCGATGCGGCGTGCCTTCTGGGCAATGAGACGTGCGAGACACAGGAAGCGCTCCCTGTCCGTGCACTCTTCGAAGGTCTTGGAACGCTCGGAGAGGCACATAGCCTCGAGCTGCTCCTTGAAGTCGTTCTTGTCCTTGAAAAGCTGTGGCTGTACTGACATACGTACCTTCCATCTTGGGGCCCCGAGAGGCCTCCTATACAACTATCGCTTCGAAGAGCGGGTTGTCCGCTTCTTCGGAGTTGCTGGGGTTTGAGGCTCCGCCGCCTTCTCGGCAGGAGCTGCCTTGGCGGGAGCTTTCTTCGGTGCCTCCTTCTTGGCAGATGTCTTCTTCGCAGGAGCTGCCTTGGCGACAGCAGCTGGCGCAGAAGCAGCAGCATCCTTTGCAGGAGCTGCCTTCTTCGCAGGAGCCTTGCGGGCAGGCGCCTTCTTGGGAGCCGGCTTCTCCGCAGCAGCCTCTGCTGCCTTGGCAGGAGCGGCCTTGGCAGACGTCTTGGACGTGGCCTTCCTCGTCCTGGGCTTTGCCGCAGGCTTCGGCTTGGGCAGGTCTCCCACACGCTTCAAGACGATGCCGCCGAGTGCCGGGATGCGGAGCACGACCGAGTTCTCGCGCCCGTTCCAGGGCACGTCCTCGCTCTTGATATCGCCGACATTGGCGATGCCGGTGCCGCCAAACTCCTTCTCGTCGCTCGTGAAGATCTCTTTCCAGATGCCAGGCGCAGGAATGCCGACACGGTAGTTCTCGTGCGCGGCAACATCGAAGTTGATGACGATTGCAAGATCATCCTTGGGGTCGTCGCCCTTGCGGACGAATGAGATCAGGGACTGCTTTGCATTGTCGGCGTCGATCCACTCGAAGCCGGCTGCATCGTAGCCGCACTGCCAGAGTGCCGGCTCCTGCGTATAGAGCTTGTTCAGCGCTGCGATGAAGACCTGCTGGTCGTGGTGGGCTTCATACTCCTCTGCCATGAAGTACTGGATGCCCTCATACTCGCGCCACTCGATCCACTGGGCAATCTCGTTGCCCATGAAGTTGAGCTTGCCGCCGGGGTGGGTCATCTGGTAGAAGGCAAGCGCCCTCATGCCAGCGAACTGGCGCCAGTAGTCTCCCGGCATGCGGCCGATGAGCGAGCACTTGCCATGCACGACCTCATCGTGCGAGAGCGGCAGGATGAAGTTCTCGTTGAAGGCATACATGATGGAGAACGTGAGCAGCTTGTGGTTGCCCGGCCTCCAGGGGAAGTCCGTCTGGCAGTAGTGGAGCGTGTCGTTCATCCAGCCCATATCCCACTTGAAGTTGAAGCCGAGGCCTCCGACCTCAGGAGGATAGGTGACAAGCGGCCAGGCCGTGGACTCCTCTGCAATCATCATGACATCAGGATGGTAGCGCTCGACCGTGGAGTTCGTCCTCCTGATGAACTCGGATGCATCGAGGTCCTCTTCCGTGCCCTTGGAGTTGAAGCGCTTCTGGGCAGGATCGTCGATACCGAAGTTCATGTAGAGCATGGAGCTCACGCCGTCCATGCGCAGGCCATCTGCATGGTACTGGTCAAGCCAGTAGAGGGCATTGGAGATGAGGAAGGTCCTGACCTCGCCCTTGCCGAGGTTGAACTTGTAGGTGCCCCAGTTCGGATGCTCCTTCTCCTCGTAGAGCTTGTGGCCCACGAAGTTGCCGAGGCCCTGGGCATCCTTGCAGAAGCCGCCCGGCACCCAGTCGAGGATGACGCCGATGCCCGCCTCGTGGCAGGCGTCAACGAAGTGCATGAACTCCTTGGGCGATCCATAGCGGGAGGTCGGCGCATAGTAGCCCGTGATCTGGTAGCCCCAGGAGCCATCGAAGGGATGCTCCATAATCGGGAGCAGCTCGATATGGGTGTAGCCCATCTTCTTCACGTAGTCCACGAGCTCCACGGAGAGCTCGTCGTAGGTAAGGTAGCTGCCGCCTGCGCGCTCCCCTGCCGGAGGCTCCGTGCCGTTGCCGTTGAGTCCGTCATCGTGGCGCTTCCAGGATCCCAGATGCACCTCGAAGATGTTGAGCGGGGACTTCAGCATCTTCCTCTTGTTGCGCTCGAGCATCCAGGCATTGTCGCCCCACTCATAGTGGCGGATATCCGTCGTGACGGATGCCGTATCGGGCGGGCACTGGGCATGGAAGGCATACGGGTCTGCCTTGTAGATGAGCTCTGCTCCAGGCGTAGGCTCTATTGCATACTTGTAGCACTCATCTGCATGGACGCCAGGCACGAAACCGCACCAGATGCCGCCCGTCTCCGTCTCGAAGAGGTAGTCTGCGTTCTCGTCCCAGCCATTGAATTCGCCGACGAGGCGTACGGAGGTGACGCCAGGCGCCCAGACGGCAAAGCAGTAGCCGTCCTCTCCGTCCTGGGTGGCAGGATGGGCTCCGAGCTTGTCGTAGCTGCGGTACCACTCTCCCTTGCCCATCAGGTACACATCGTCTGAACTTATCAGGTAGCGGGCATCCTTCGTCATTTCAGCCATGGACTATCCCTTCCCCCTCATCGGAGCGACCGATGCGCATCCCAGCGCATCTATCATACTCAAATGGCACTCCTATTTTGGCTGTCTTGCACAATATGGCATGCAGGTCATCGCGCTGCTGCATGTCCTGCATGCGTTTATCAGGCGAACCCATTATCATTTCTTACAGTTGCTGAACAACATGTTTCCGGCCAGAGGAGCGAAATCGCATGCCACGGGAGTCCTTAGCATCGAAGAAGAAGCGTGCCATCGAGGTATGCCGCCGCATGGAAGAGAAATATGGCGGAGCCGAGAGCGCCCTTGACTACTACAGCCCCTATACGCTCCTCATCGCAGTCATGCTCTCTGCACAGACGACCGATGCCGGCGTGAACCGTGTGACGCCCGAATTCTTCCGCCGCTGGCCCGACGCTTTCGCCCTGGCACAGGCAGATCCAGCAGAAGTCGGCGAGGTCATCCGCTCCATAGGCTTCTGGCGCGCCAAGGCAGAGCACGCGGTCGAAGCAGCCCAGATCATCGTGGCCGAGCATGGAGGCGAAGTGCCACGGACCATGGGGGAACTGACGAAGCTTCCCGGCGTTGGCAGAAAGACCGCCAATATCGTCCTGAACAAGGCATTCCATGACTGCGAAGGCATAGCCGTGGATACCCATGTCTTTCGCATCGCCACAAGGCTGGGGCTTACCAAGGCCTCTGTTCCTCTCGCAGCAGAGCAGGATCTCCTGAAGCTCATTCCGAAGGAGCTCTGGCCTGATGTCAATGAGCAGTGGATCCATTTCGGCCGTGAGACCTGCAAGGCCCAGCGCCCTCTCTGCGAGGGCTGCATGCTCGCAGACATCTGCCCCTCCTTCGGCCGCCCCGACCGCTACCGCAAGAAGCAGCAGAAGAAGGCCGACAAGAAGGAAGACAGGAAGATGCAGGAAGACTGAGCATTCAATCCCTCTCCTCGCTTTCACTTCTGGCGGATTTTCAGAGCAAATGCAACGCCTGTGAGCAGAAGATCTCCTGCGGGCACTTCCAGCCGAGGCGCCTGGGCGGTCTTCAGTTGGGCATGGCATAGGCCGCGTTCACCTCCGCGTCAGCCGCGCCATCCAGGCTCCCGCCCTTCGGGAGGAAGCCGCAGGAGCCCGCTGGCGTTCCTTCTCCCAGGGGTAGCGGGGCGCGCAGAAGCAGGCGGGGATCCCGAGGCGCTCCTGGATCTGCCGCGCCCGCGCGAGCTCCCTTGAGACAGCCGGCTTGTCCCTGCCGATCGTCCTTGCAATCTCGCGGACGCCTTTGGGCTGCCTGGCGAGCAGCATCACGTCCTCGCGCTCCTCAATGCCAAGATGGCTGCAATGGCCCACGGCTTCCTCCTACGATGCATGTGTCTTCGCAAGCACCATCGCAGGACTGCCGTGAGCCATTTCATGCGCTCAGGAGGCGTTGCACTCGGAGTGAAAAATCCGCCCTCTTATTCCTTGGCAAAGATGGTCCTTGCCCATCATCTGTGGCTTCCAGACTAGCTAAATCTCGCTGCGCCATATCTTCTCATGCGCCCTTCCAAAGCCGCACCATGCCATCGCCGCAAGCTGCACAGCAAGATAGCCAGGAAAGAGCCGCTGCGACTCTGCTCACAGGCGTTCTTCCAAGAATCTCTGTGCGCGCCTCTCTGGAGATGCCACCAAAATCGGGTGCAGTTATTGCAAGCGTGAAGAACGCCGCGACATCAAGCCTTCCCTCATCGAAAGACTGCCTGTCAAGAGCAAGATAGGTGCGGCTGGCTCCGCTCATTCTGTACTGCACGGGCCTTGAGGAAGAACGAGGCCTCGCTATTCCTTCTGCAGGGGAATCTCGAGAATGACTTCCTGATACTCAACCTGCTCATTCCGCAATCGAGCAGCTCAGAAAGTGCTCGCACCTCTATCTCGGCTCCCATAGCGCCTGCTGTATGTTGAACTGGGCAGGATCGATTCCGCCGGTCACAATATGCAGCTTGCAGTCTCTCTGCTTCTTTGGCTGGCATGACCGCTTGAAAACCTCAGTCATCCACTTTGCGCTTTTGCTGTCCAGGACCACTATCTGGCCGATGCTAGAAGTAGCCATATGCCACATCCCTCTCGCCGTTGACGCTCGCGATGCGAGCTGGTCATATCCTGTGCCTTCGGTCAGGGCATTCTAAGCTTGTATATATTCAATGTCTGAGCTGGTATTTTGTAAGGTTCATGTTAGATGTCCATGAGGCTTTCCTAAAGTTATTTAAATCATATTTGCAATTTATAGGATAGTGCTGGCGTTGGAAGGTAGCTCGAGCCGTCCTTAGCAAGAAGGCCGCTGCCCTTATCCGAAGCAGCAGCCTTCAATGCGGAAGCGGCAGGAGCGGCAAGCTCTCAGAGCACGTCCTTGAGGTCTCCCCTGTCCCTGGCTTCTGCCAAAAGATGGGCAAACACCTTGTCTCCGTGCAGCCCGTCATGCTCGAACTCGTTCGTGACCCAGGCATGGGAGACGCCCACGCGGGAGAGCGTATCGAGCTGGAGGCCGGAGTCCACATAGGCATCGTCGAAGTAGACGGCGGCCTGGAGCGGCACCGTATTGCGCTTCAGCTGCTCCTGGTCATAGAGGTGTCCGAACTCCGTATCCTCCATCAGAAGATCCATCGCAGGACGGAACGGGATGAGGGCTGGATCCTCATCGAACATCCAGGGGAACATGGCCTCGGCAAAGAGCATCAGAGGACGCGCAGAAGGTGCGAATTCAGGCCTTCCGGCCGCTTCCTGGGCTGCTGCCCACCTGATGGGATGCTCCATCTTCCCGTCTGCATAGATGAACTCCTGGAGCGTCCAGTAGAGGGGGTTTGAAGGCGATGCCGTCATGTCCATGACCGCATGCCTGAAGCCATCCGAGAGCTCCACCTTCGCAGGATCTCCGCCCGCTGCAGCAAGTGCCGCCTTGGCCGAGCCATCCCCTGCCACGAAGGCCGTGTCGAAGAGGTTGTGGAGGCGCTCAGGCGCAGGCTTCATGCCGAGGCCCGCCCCTATGAGCTGGAGACGGCGGATGGAGAAGGGCGAGCCATCAGGCAGCGTGACGTCTCCTGCAGCAAGGCGGTCTGCGACAAGCGCGACCCTCTTCTCGTCTTCCGGATAGCGCTCGTAGAACCCTTGGGTCTTCTTCACCATGCGCGGGAACGTATGGGCATAGACATCTGCTGCGTCTGCCGGGATATGGGGGATGCCGCCGCAGGTGAAGGCTGCCGCCACCCCTTCAGGGAAGGTCGACAGGTTTGCCATGGTCAGGAACCCGCCATAGCTCTGCCCGAGCGTCACCCACCTCTCGCCCCCGAACTCAGAAAGTCTCAGATATTCGAAGTCACGGATGATGGAGTCAGCCAGGAAGCGCTTGAGATAGTCTGCCTGACGGCGTGCAGGGTCTGCCCCTTCGGCCTTGGCCTCTGCACCGATGCGATTGATGACAGAGCCCTCGACACGGGAGGAGCGGCCGCATCCTCGCTGGTCGGGAAGCACGATGCGAAAGTGCTTGATCGCCTCTGCCATCCACCCGTCCGTATACGGATTCAGGGGACGCGGCTCTGCTCCTCCCGGGCCGCCCTGGAGATAGACGATGAGCGGCAGGTGCTCAGAGCCCTTCTCGGGGCTTCTGACGATGCGGTAGAAGAGCGAGATGGATTTCCCTGCAAAGACCGAATCTGGGCTCTCGTTGGCGCTCTCGCGCGCCAGGAGGGTCATATCGTCCACGCTCACGCCCGCCAGCTCAGCAGGCGAGGTTCCGCGCCAGTCAAGCGGCACTGGAATCGAGTGGTCCTCCACAAGAAGCCCTGGCAGGCAGTACTCGCAAAGCTTGCTCATAGCCATCCCTTCTCCGGTGCATCCGGCACCGGCATCCGTTTCTGCCCTCCCATCATATCCCCCACCGGCACAGAAAAGCCCCGCAGGCATATAAGCGCCTGCAGGGCTGCCGAGTCAACGGGGAGGGAGAATATGCGCTTGAAGGTGGAGCTGTGCCTACACGCGGGCAAGAGCCTGGTCGAGGTCGGCGATGATATCGTCGACATCCTCGATGCCGACAGAGAGGCGGATGAGGTCCTCGGAGAGGTGTGCTGCCTTGAGCTGCTCAGGCGTGAGCTGGGAGTGGGTCGTAGAGGCCGGGTGGATGATGAGGGACTTCGCGTCACCGACGTTGGCAAGGTGCGTGAAGAGCTTCACGTTGTTCACGACGGAGAGTCCTGCCTCGCGGCCGCCCTTGACGCCGAAGACGACGACGCCGCCGAAGCCATGCTTCAGGATGCGGCTTGCCACCTCATGCGACGGATCGTTCTCGAGTCCGGAGTAGCGGACCCAGGAGACCTTCGGATGGTGCTCGAGGAACTTGGCGACAGCAAGAGCGTTGTCGCAGTGGCGCTGGACACGCAGGGACAGGGTCTCGATGCCGATGCCGATGAGCTGTGCTGCATACGGGGAAAGGGTCGGGCCGAAGTCGCGGAGCTTGTTCGCAAGGACGCGGGTCGAGAACGGAGCAGCCGGTGCTGCATCTGCGAAGACGACGCCGTGGTAGGAAGGATCGGGACCTGCGATGGTCGGGAACTTGTCCGCCTGTGCCTTCCAGTCATACTTGCCGGTATCGATGACAGCGCCGCCGAGCGTGGCACCGTGGCCGCCGATCCACTTCGTGAGGGACTCGATGACGACTGCAGCGCCATCCTCTGCCGGACGATAGAGATAGGGCGTTGCGAACGTGTTGTCGACAAAAACAGGCACCGGAGACGGCAGGGAGTTTGCTGCCTCGACGATGGCGGGGACATCAGCGACGTCGACGAGCGGGTTGCCGATGGTCTCGACGTACCAGAGCTTCGTGTTCTCCTTCGTGGCTGCGACGAAGGCGTCGATATCGTTGTTCTCGACGAACGTGGTCTCGACGCCGAGGTCGCCGAGCGTGTGCAGGAAGATGTTCCAGGTGCCGCCGTAGAGGGAGTCGGAGGCGACGATGTGGTCGCCTGCACCGACGAGGTTCGTGAGTGCGAGGATCTCTGCTGCATGGCCAGAGGCAACGGCAACTGCACCGGTACCGCCCTCGATAGCAGCGACACGGGCTGCGACAGCGTCGGTCGTCGTGTTCGTGAGGCGGCCGTAGACGTTGCCCGGCTTCGCAAGAGCGAACTTTGCTGCACCATCAGCGGCGTCATCGAACTGGAATGCTGCGGATGCATAGATAGGAAGTGCTGCGGAACCGGTCACTGGATCGGGTGACCAGCCTGCATGTACCTGAAGGGTGTCGAAGTGCTTCTCGGGGTCCTGTGCGAACGTGGGGTCGAGTTCGAATGCCATGATCTTGTGCTCTCTTTCTGGCGCCGGAGCGCGTGTCTTTTTTTCTTCAGCGAAGCATCACGCCCGGTACCCTATGCCTTCATCTGAAGGCACATCACAAGAGCCCGGGCCCCTGCATGCAGCGCATCCGATATGTCGTCGTCTTTTCCATGCGCTGCATGTTAGCGCAAGCCGAACGCTCGAGGCAGCTCAGAGCTATACCTGTATCCACCTCGTAGTTATCTCTCAAATAGATAACCTGATTTATCTGCGCATATATAGATAAAAGAGGCATTCAGACTCGAAAAATCGGTCCTTCGGGAGCCTCGGTCTCTGGGTCTCTCTGCCGGAAGAAGATCTTCCGTCCATACATGCTGCACACACAGGAGCTTTCCGGCACAGAAGCCCGCACGTCCGCCAGAGGAGCGCCTCCGCATGCAGCTCTTCAGGCCCATCGGGACGACCGCATGCCACGTTCTGGATCCGTGGGGGCAGCAGATGCCTCCAGGCCTCACGCATCCAGGAAATCAGACAGGTCGATCTCCTTCCCCACGGCACCAGCCTCCATGTTCGCAATGGCTCTGTCCATCTCTGCCAGCGTCCTGGCATCGATGCTGTCCCTGCATGCATCCTTGTCAGAGCCGCTGCTGGAAGGCGCCTCCCGCTTCCCTGGTGCCATCTCTCCGTCCGTCATGGCGTCCATGATGCGCGCGTTTCCGTTTCTGCAGCACTTGCCCTGCTGAGAGCCAGGTCTCGGCTGCCCGCTGCCTGCCCATAAGAATGGTCCCGCACGCCGCCTAGTGCGCACGGGACCAGAGCATCGCTCAGATATCATGCAGCCTTGAGGCTGCCCCCATCTGGTCTAGTAGTTGACGACTTCCTCCTGGAAGTAGGACTGCGGGTGGTTGCAGACCGGGCAGACCTTCGGAGCCTCAGGGCCGACATGGAGGTGTCCGCAGTTCAGGCACTTCCAGACCTTCACGCCCGGACGGCTGAAGACGTCGCCTGCTGCGACATGCTCCTCGAGCTTGTTGTAGCGCTCCTCATGATGCTTCTCGATAGCGCCGACCATGCGGAACTTGGCTGCAATCTCCTTGAAGCCCTCTTCGTCGGCCTTCTCAGCGAAGCCCTTGTACATATCGGTCCACTCGTAGTGCTCGCCTGCAGCAGCATCCTTGAGGTTCGTATCGGTGTCCGGCATGGCTCCGCCGTGCAGATACTTGAACCAGAGCTTTGCATGCTCGCGCTCGTTGCCCGACGTCTCGGTGAAGATGTCGGAGATCTGGACATAGCCGTCCTTCTTGGCCTGGGATGCATAGTAGGAGTACTTGATGCTTGCCTGGGACTCGCCAGCGAAGGCAGTCTCAAGATTCTTCTTTGTCTCGGAATTCTCGAAATCGACAGCCATGGGTTTCCCCTCTCAATCATGCATGCTTTGCCAGCCCCTTGCTGGCCCTCTCCGCATGCTTATTGATTCTTATACCCATTAAGCACGATATCTTGCAAGAGTTTTTCGACAGAATCCCTCATTTCTGAGGTCATCGAGAATCGACTCTGCCATCTCCTGGCTGACAGGGGCACGCCCCTGCGCCTCTTCCTGGGAAGAGAGCGAACGCGCAGCCTCCTCGGCCGTGATGCCGGCATCCCCTGCGGCAAGGACAAGGCGAAGGAGGGCTGCCCTCTTCTGGCGATGCGATCCCTCGAACTTCGACTGCTTCGTATGGGAGGCAGACCTTCTGGAGGGGTTCGGCGCTACACGCTTGAGATAGGCCCCGAAATCGAGGAGGGCATAGTACCAGGTCCTCGGATCGTCTGTGGAGTCTTCTGCCGTCTTGGGGCAGCACCTCTCGACGAGAGGCGCTATTGCCTTGTCAGGCACCGCTGTATCATCCGGGAAGAGCTCATGCAGGAAGACCGTGCGGACATTCGTATCGAGATAGATGCCTGGAAGGTCGAAGGCAAAAGCACGGATGCCTGCTGCTGTCGTGGGGCCGATTCCTGGAAGGGCAACCAGCTCCTTTGCGTCTGTCGGAAAAGAGCCAAGCTCGGAGATCTTCTGTGCTGCCTCATGCAGCGCCAGGGCACGCCTGTTGTAGCCCATGCCCTGCCACTCCTGGAGGACATCTGCCGTGGGCACCTGAGCCAAGGACTCCACATCAGGAAAACGCTCAAGCCACCTTTCCCAGCGGCCAAGCACACGCTGAACCTGTGTCTGCTGGAGCATGACCTCGGAGATCCATATCGCATACGGGTCTCTGGTCTCCCGCCAAGGAAGGTCGCGCCAGAGGATGCGCCCCTGCTCGAGCACGAGATGCCGGAAAGATCCGAGCTCCTCGTCTGTGACAGAGCCTCTCATCACTCAGCTTCGCCGCTTGCAGCATCCTTCTTCTCTGCCGCGCGCTTCTCCATGAAGGCATTGAGGTCGGAGATGAGCTCTCGTGTCTTGGCAGGATCTGCGCCGAGCGCAGCCTCCTTCAGGGAGAACGAGGAGAGATAGGCCTCCAAGAGCGTCTGTGCACCGCACCAGATGGGATTGAAGGGGCAGAAGGGCTTCCTCGGGCAAGGCGTCTGGCCCTCGCCGCAGACATCGCAGGCTGTGAGCATCATGGGGCCCTGCACTGCCTGGACAATGTCCAGAAGCGTCACGGTCTCTGGATCCACTGCGAGGCTCATGCCGCCATGCGCACCGCGCGTGCTTGCGATGATGCCGGCCTCTGCCAGATCGTGCTGGATGGAACGGGCGAAGGAATAGGGGATGCTGTTCTCTTCGGCAGCGGTCCTGACCGACAGCACCGTATCGGGGTCACGCACGAGTGCCGCCATCATCCGCAATGCGTAATCGGTCTTTCTCGAGATATCCAACGTGCCCTCCACGCTCTGCCAGCTCAGTATCACTGGTCAGAAGGATAGCGATATTCATGCGTCATGTGGGCAATTGTCACAAATTGCGCAGCATCTGTTTTTGCCAGACTGCAATCAGGGACACTCTTCCCTATTTCCACTCCAGAATCGGGAAGCCTTCACGCTTTGCAGCCCGCTCGAGCGTCTGGCCGGGCGTGACCGCATAGCCATGCTTTGCAGTCTTGAGCATCGCGTAGTCGGAGAAGTGGTCGCCGTAGGCATAGGCGACTTCCCAGTTGCCCGGTCCGAAGGCACCATCTGCCCATTCCTTGACGGCACGGGGCTTCTCCGAGCCCTGGGTGACGTCTCCTTCGACCCTGCCGGTGTAGTTGCCCTCAGGGTCCACTTCCATCTTCGTCGCAATGACGGCGTCCGTGCCGAGCACTTCCTGGGCGCAGAGGGCTATGACCTCGAACGTCGCAGAGACGAGCACGGTGACGCAGCCTTCGCGCTTCCTTTTTGCGACCTCGGCGATGGCTTCCTTGCGGTAGCGCTTTATCAGCACCTCGTTGTGGAAGTCCACCATGATCTGGCGGATCTCTTCAGGGCTGTAGCGGGAAAGGGCAGAGAAGATGACCTCACGAGCCTCATCCTGGCGATAGGGCAGATGGAGCTTGTAGCGGGCACCCCACCAGCCAAGGCGCAGGCCTGTGGCCACTCCGAGATAGTTATGCCTGAAGAGATAGAGCGAGAACAGGGCACCGGACTGTCCGTCGATGCACGTGCCATCGTAGTCGAAGACGGCCAGCTGGACACGCTTCTTGTCCTCTTTCGGGGCTTCCCCCATGCAAGATCCCTTCCACCTTCGTCCTGGCACACCGAGACCAGAACCCGCCCAGTTTATGCCCTCCTGCCGCCGGCAGCTTTCAGAGCATCTTGGCTTCCGGCAGAAACTTCTCTGCATACGAAAAAGGGCTCCCGAAGGAGCCCTGAAGGTGCAATGGCGGGATATGCGGGGCTCGAACCCGCGACCTCCGACGTGACAGGCCGGCGCTCTAACCAGCTGAGCTAATACCCCGTTCGGTGCGAGAGCTATATTACGCGAAATCGAGCACCGAAGGCAAGCCCCAATTTGAAAAACTTTCCCAAAGGCGCCTTCTTCTGGATATGAGAAGGGCTCTGCGCTGCATTGCCGCAGCTCAGAGCCCTGACAGAACGACTTGTGGAGGAATTGTCGTTACATGAGGCTGACCTGGACGGTACCAGAATCCGTCGTCACATCGAGGTTCGACCCGTCGAGCACAGCCTCGGTGATCTGGCCCGAGCCGCCCACAGGGTTGCCGTCAGAGTCCACGACGGCAGAGGCAACAGAGCCGTCAGCCAGCACATAGGCAATGACATCCCAGGTGCCATCGAGGTTCTCGGGGATGATGAAGGCGCCCTGATAGAGGATGAGCGAGACCGGAGTTCCGGAGAGCTGGACGACCGTATAGCTGTAGTTGCCGGAGCCATCGAGCTTCGCAAGCACCCAGCCGCCTCCCTGCTCCATGAGGCCATACGACGCGTCGTGGTATGTCATCGTGTCGTTCGAGGCTACCTGCTGCTCTTCCTGCTGCGTCTGGGCATCCTCGCCCGTCTGCGTCTGCGTCGTCGAGGAGAGCGCATTGTTGAAGATGACGATCATTGCAATGACGACGACAGCTGCGGCAATCGCGATGCCGATGAAGAGCTTCTTGTTCGTCTGCATGCGCGGAGCCGTGCTTTTGACCTTCGGACGGTTCCTGCCCTGGAGGCGGACATTTCCCTTCCTCGCCTTGCGCATCATGTGCGAGCGGGCAGCAGCCGCTGCCTCCTCGGCGTTGTCCCTCGACGTGAGGACAGCGCCCTCGCCGCTCGAGAGCTTCTCGAAGGCACCGGTCTCCTCAGGGTCGACACCGATGGGGCGGGGTGCGTCTCCCTCGCCTGCAACCGGGTCCTCCCCTACCATCGGACGTCCTGCAGAATAGGGGGATGTCGAGGATGCATAGCCCGTCACATCGGGACCGAATCCTCCCTGCGCATGCCGTGCGGCATGGCGGGGTGCATGCTTCTGATTGTCGAAAGGCACTTCTCTGCCTCCTCGTTTCAGGTTTCATGCCTGCACCCGGATGGACACAGGCATCCTGTCTACATTTTCTGCCAAGCAGCGGGGGCTCATGCTGCCCCGTCCAATAAAGCGCGAGGTCCGCACAACCTTCTAAGCCTAGAGGACGCGCCTCTCCTCTATTGCATGGCCAAGCGTCACTTCGTCTGCGTATTCGAGGTCTCCGCCCACAGGAAGGCCGCTTGCAAGGCGGCTCACCGTGATGCCGAGAGGCTTTATCTGGCGGCTCAGATAGGAGGCTGTCGTCTCGCCTTCGACATTGGGGCTCGTGGCCAGGATGACCTCCTGGATCTCTCCGTCCGCGAGGCGAGCCATGAGCTCGCGCACATGGAGCTGCGCGGGTCCTATCTTGTCCATAGGACTGATGACGCCACCAAGCACATGGTAGAGGCCGTGATAGCTTCCCGTGCGCTCTATCGCCTCGACGTCACGCGGCTCTGCCACGACGCAGACCTCTGAGCGGGTGCGCGTCGGATCTGCGCAGATGTCGCAGGTATCCCCTGTCGCATAGTTGAAGCAGATCGGGCAGAAGTGCACCTCGCGCTTCACGTCGAGGATGGCATCGGCGAGGCGCTCTGCCTCCTTCGCATCCGCTTCGAGGAGATAGTAGGCAATGCGCTGCGCCGACTTCGGGCCGATGCCAGGAAGGCGTCCCAGCTCGTCCAGAAGCCGCTGCAGGGCATGCTCCGTCCTTTCCGCCATCCTAGAAGAGTCCCGGGATGTTGAGGCCACCCGTAATGGAGCCAAGCTCGGAGGATGCTGCAGACTGGGCAGAGTCGAGCGCATCGTTCACAGCAGCAAGGATCATGTCCTGGAGCAGGTCCACGTCCTCGGGATCGAGAGCCGAAGGCGCGATCTCGATCGACTTGAGCTTCATGTCGCCCGTTGCCACGACCTTCACGGTGCCACCGCCTGCGGTGGCGGTGACTTCCTTGTCCTTCAGGCCCTCCTCTGCGGATGCAAGCTGCTCCTGCATTGCACGAGCCTGCTGCATGATTGCATTCATATCGAGATTGCGCTTTGCCATCGCGGTGCCTTTCCTGTCTTCAGTGACTCTATCTATTCGTCTTCGTCGTCCGCATCGTCTGCGGCTTCCTCGATGCCGGTATCTGCATCGTCGTCTTCGACTTCCTCCTCGTCAGGGGAAGGCTCGACCACGACATTGATGCCGGGGCCGAAGACCGACTCGAGCATGTCGGCAATGTCCTTTGGTATACCCTCGGTCTCCTTGAGAGGCGTGCCTTTCTGGGGCTCTGCCTCATCGCTCACAGGAAATCCGCTCGAGGCAGCTTCCTTTGCAGGAGCTGCCGCTGGCGCCGGTGCAGGTGCGGGCTTCGGCGCAGGAGCAGGGGCCGGTGCTGCCACCGGTGCCTCTTCTGCATATCCCGCCACGTCTGCATCGCTATAGGGCACCTGCTCATCTGCTGGCGGCTCGTCCCACGGCATGGGCTCAGGTGCAGCTGCCGGCTGAGGCTCAGGTACGGGAGCAGGCGCTGGCGCTGGTGCAGCCGGTGCAGGCGCTGCCTGCGGCTGTGGTGCCGGTGTCTGGACTGGGGCAGGGGCCGGAGCGGGCGCTGCCGCCACCGGCGCCTGCTGCACGGGTGGCTGAGGAGCACGTGGCGCTGCGGCACGTGCCTTCGGCTTCGAGCTCTTCGCTTCCACATAGTTCGGATAGCGAGGGCCGAAGACCGCAATGATGGCAGGACGGACGATGGAGTCGACGTCTCCCCTGGCCAGCATATGGAGCGAGAACGAGGAGCCCTTCGGAAACTCGATCGTGAGGCTCTCACCGTCGTCTGCGACCGCATGGCTCGAAGCCAGAAGCGAGGCGCGGGCAGGGTCCTTCTTCCGGAGGCTGTCCTGGACCTGCTTCCACATGCGCTGGAGACGCGCTGTGTCCTGCACAGGAGCGGTCGGAGCCGCTGCCTGCGGACGTGCCTGAGGGGCTGCTGCAGGAGCCGGTGCCGGAGCTGCCGTCCTCGGAGCAGGAGCTGGCGTGTAGGCAGGTGCCGGAGCAGGAGCTGATGATTGCGCAGGCGCCTGTACCGGAACCGGTGCAGGAGCTGCCTGGACAGCTGGGGCTGGAGACTCAGGTACAGGTGCTGCGGCGGGCTCTGCCACGACTCTCGAGCTCACCGGCACAGGAGCCGGCGATGCCATGACCACACCAGGGGCAGTGAGCGCTGCAACCTGCTCTTCGAGGTCATGCACGCGCTCTGCCAGGGACTCGAGCGTGAGATCCGATTGCGGCCTTGCCATCTTCGTGAAGGCAATCTCGAGCACGAGGCGCTGGTTCGGCGCCGTGCGCATCTCCGAGGAGGTGTCTCCCAGAAGAGAGAGCACACGTGCCAGCCTGTCAGGCGTGCCGAAGGCATCTGCCTCCTCCTGA
The DNA here is from genome assembly GCF_040884255.1 of Olsenella sp. AGMB03486. Classification (NCBI taxonomy): domain Bacteria; kingdom Bacillati; phylum Actinomycetota; class Coriobacteriia; order Coriobacteriales; family Atopobiaceae; genus Olsenella; species Olsenella sp. AGMB03486. The sequence continues at coordinate 35,597 of NZ_JBEVTM010000015.1, read as the reverse complement.
AGCTTTGTCACATCTCCTGCCGCAGCGGGGACAAGCTTGGGGTCTGCCCCAGCGACAGAGACGACGTAGACATCGCGCACATGGGCGGCAAGCTCGCGCGTGAACTGCAGGAGATCGCGTCCGGCATCCACGAGTGCCGCTGTCTCGTTCATGAGCTCTGCCACATCGCGGCGGGCGATGGCAGAGACGATATTGGCAAGCGTCTGGCTCTGGACCTCGCCGAGGGCGCTTCTGACCGCCTGGAGCGTGATCCTGTTGTCCGAAAAGACGGCAATCTGCTCCAAGGTTCCCAGAGCGTCCCTCATGCCGCCTCTGGCATGGGCGGCGATGAGGGCCAGGCCCTCATCTTCTGCCTCGAAGCCCTCCTTCGCACAGACATCGGCCAGATGCGCCTTGATGTCGTCTGCAGAGATAGCGTGGAAGTCGAAGCGCTGGACACGCGAGAGGATCGTCTGCGGAATCTTCTGGGGGTCGGTCGTGCAGAGGATGAACACGACATGCTCAGGCGGCTCTTCGAGCGTCTTCAGCAGCGCATTGAAGGCTGCCGTCGTGAGCATGTGGACCTCGTCGATGATGTAGACCTTGTAGGAGCCCATGGAAGGCGCGAAGCTCACGCGGTTGATGATCTCCTCGCGCACGTTGTCCACGCCCGTGCGGCTTGCCGCATCGAGCTCATAGACATCCGGGTGCTCCCCTGCCGCGATGAGGCGGCACTGCTCGCATGTGCCATCGGGAAGCTGGCCTGGCCCCTTCTCGCACATGAGGGCCTTGGCCAAGATCCTTGCCATCGTCGTCTTGCCGGTGCCTCTGGGGCCGCAGAAGAGATAGGCATGAGAGACCCTGCCTTCGAGCACAGCATGCTCGAGCGTCGATACCACATGCTTCTGTCCGACGACATCCTGGAAGGTCAGGGGCCGGTATTTTCTGTAGAGCGATTCCATCTGGTCTCCTGGAGGGAGGGTATGTGCTCAGTCCAGTATACGCGCGCACCCGTCTGACAGAAAGCCGGGCAGGAAGCGCCCTAGGGCAGGAAATGCGGTGCAGGGCAGGTGGGATCGTTCCAATCGAAAGAAAGGTACGGCCATGGTGAACATTGAAACCGTCATAAGTCTCGTTGGAATCCTCATTGCGGCTACGGAGCTCGGAATCTGGATTGGATGCCATTCTGGGCGAAGAGGAAAATAGCCGCCCCGCCCAAGCGGAAGCGGCCACTCTCCACATCCCAAAAAGATTCAAGGAGCGGCCAATTCCCGCAGCATCGGGAGCCGCCTCCGTATTGATTCTACGCGCCTCTCAAGGCCTCTACAGCAAAAGAGGGCACAGCCGAAGCTGCGCCCTCCTGATCGATCTCTCGAAGCTCTGAGGCTTACTGCTGGTCCTGCAGAGCCTTCTCGGCTTCCTCGTCCTCTTCGGCGATGGCCTTTGCCTTGATATCGACGCCCGTGCAGCTCATGGCATCGGCGTAGATCTTCTTTCCGGTCGGGTGCTCTTCGAGCCAGAGCTCCTTGGCCTTCGGTGCCCACTCCTTGGCATACGGAGCGGTGCGCTCGCAGAGCTGGTCTGCGGTCTCGGGGGCCGTGTAGTCGGAGCTGTGTGCGCCGGACTCCTTGACGATCTCGGGCAGGAGGTACGGGTTCTCGAGCATCGGGCAGGGCTGGAGCATGTTGTCGTTCCAGGGATAGTGAGCACGGTAGGCCTGGAAGATCGGCTGGTGCAGGCAGTCGAGCCAGCTCATGTCACGAATGTTCACGTTCGAGTAGTGGATGAAGACGCAGGGCTCCACGTCGCCACGGGCGTTCACGTGGCAGTAGGCACGGCCTCCTGCAATGCAGCCGCCGACGTACTCGCCGTCATTCTGGAAGTCCATTGCGAAGATGGGCTTGCCGCCGGTGACGCCACGGATCTCGCGGATGCGGTGCAGCATGTACTCGCGCTGCTCGACCGTCGGCATGAGGTCGGCATTGGCACCGTCGCCGACCGGCATGTAATGGAAGTACCAGGCGTAGCGGCAGCCCTTCTCGATCAGAAGGTCGATGAACTTGTCGGAGCTGACGCGCTCGACGTTGGCGCGGGTGTAGCAGGTCGAGGTGCCATAGAGCAGGCCATACTTGTGCATGAGATCGAAGGCACGCATGACCTCCTCGAAGGAGCCCTCGCCACGGCGGCCGTCGTTCACGGTCGGCTCATAGGACTCGAGGGAGACGGAGAAGACGATGTTGCCGAGCTCCTGGACCTTCTGGCAGAACGGCTCGTCGACGAGCGATGCGTTCGTGAAGATGTTGAAGAGGGACTCGTTGTGCTTCTCGGCGATCTTGAGGATGTCGGCCTTGCGGACGAGCGGCTCGCCGCCCGTGAGCATGAAGAGGTGGGTGCCGAGAGCCTCTGCCTCGGTGACGAGCTTGTCGATCTCGTCGTAGGAGAGGTTCAGACGGTTGCCGTATTCTGCTGCCCAGCAGCCGACGCAATGCTTGTTGCAGGCAGACGTCGGATCGAAGAGGATGATCCAGGGCACGTTGCACTGGTACTTCTCTGCATTCTCGGTCGTGTTGCGAAGTCCTCGGAATGCTGCCTCATAGCCGCCATTGAGGATGGCAGTCTTGAGCACGTTGTGGTCGGTCTGGTCGATAACGTCGAACAGGAACTTCTCCCACTTCGACCCCGGATACAGGGCTGCCTTCATGCCACGGGTAGCTCCCGGGTTCGTGTCCTTCAGGAGCTTTCCTGCCATATCCACGAACTTGTCGATGTTCTTCTCGCGGTCAGGACCTGCAACGGTCTTCAGAGCCTGATCGAGCGCAATGCTGAACGCCTTGCGTTCTGCTGCATGAGCCAGCTTTGACTGCATAGTGCCTCTCCTTCTAGCGTGCACCGAACCAGCGTATCCGCAGATAGCAACTATTTTTGACGCCGATTCAAATTGACTAGGAGTACTTTACCACCCCACTGCCATCCCTCAAGTCACAAATCTCTCCTTGCGCATATTCTGAAAGGAATCCAAACGCAATCAGCAGAATGGACAGGGTTGCCTATGCACCGAACGCATGGAGCCAGCCCAGTCCATCCACATTTGCACGGATATGGGCGCAGCTTGCCTGCCACTTGGCCACCTCGTCCTCGGAAAGCTCCGGCGCGAAGATGTGCTCCACGCCGGCAGCGCCGATGACGCAGGGAAGGGATGCCCAGACGCCGGTGACGCCGTAGACGCCCTCGATGCGTGTCGATACCGGCGTCACGAGCTTCGTATCGCCGAGGATGGCAGAGACGATCTTCACGGTGCCGCGGGCGATGGAGTACTCCGTGCAGTGCTTGCCCGCCATCGTGACGTAGCCGCCGCGGCGTGCCTCTTCCTCGAGCTTGTCGCGGTCGAACTTCCTGCCTGTCTGTGCCTCCACCTCATCTGCCGTGAGGCACCCAAGCGTCACATGGCTCCAGCAAGCAAACTCGGAGAAGCCATGCTCGCCGAGCATCCAGGCATGGATGCTCTGAGGGTCATAGCCTGTGGCATGGGAGATGGCATGCTGGAAGCGGGCAGAGTCGAGCGTCGTGCCGGATCCTATGACGCGCCTCCAGTCATAGTGGCCGCTCTCCTGCCAGATGGCCTCTGCCACCACGTCGTTCGGGTTCGAGACGCTCACCCAGATGCCGGCAAATCCTGCCTCCATGATGCGGGGCACAAACGTCTTCGCCTCTTCAGGCGTGACCACATTCTCGCCGTCACGGTCCTTCTGCGACGCCTCGATATGGCCCGTGGCATTCACGATCACATCGCACTCAGCCAGCTCCTCATAGCGCGTGTCGCACTCATGGACCTTTGCGGCCCTTGGATAGAACGCCATCGCATCTTGCAGATCGTTCACCTGGGCACGGCAGAGCTTCTCATCCTTGTCCGAGATGAAGAGCTCCGTCACAAGGCCCTCTTCGAGCAGGGCATTCGCGACATGCGCTCCCACATGGCTTGCTCCGATGATGCCGACCTTTGCCTGGCTCTTCATGCCATCCTTCTTTCTCTTCGATGCATCTTCCACATCCGACTCTACCCGTTGCATAGAGGAGCTGTACAGGAACCCATGCCATTTTGGCCCATTCGGCCACCCAGCAGCAGACCTGCGCCTTCTTAGGGCTACCATCAGGAGCAGAAACATGCATCGAGAGCGAGGAGACCCCATGGGATACCGTACCTACACCTGCCCTTCTGCCGCACGCTGCGGCGGCTGCGAATGGCTCAATGTCCCCTATCCCATACAGCTGAAGCGCAAGCAGGCGGCACTCGAAGAGACCTTCAGGCCCTTCCTCGAAGGTGCTTCTGCACCCGAGCTTCTCCCGATCGTCGGTATGGACGAGCCTCTGCACTACCGCCACAAGGCAGCGACGCCCTTTGCCCCTGCCCCTCATGGCCGCATCCGCTACGGCTTCTATGCCAAGGGCACGCACCGCATCATGAATGTGCCCGAGTGCCTGGCAGAAGACCCGAGATGCCGCGCCATCCTGGCATCAGTTGCGAAGACCGCAGAGCGCATGCACATCTCTGCCTACGACGAAGACCGCGGACGCGGCGTCCTTCGGCATGCTGTCGTGCGCTGCGCCTGGAAGACCGATGAAGTGCTCCTGACCGTCGTCGCAAACGGCGAGAGCCTGCCCCACGAGAAGGAGTTCGTCGAGCGCTTCCTCGAGTACACGCCCGAGGTCACGACGCTTGCCCTGAACTCGAACGAGCGCAGGACGAATGCAATCTTGGGACCCCATACCCGCACCTTGAAGGGCACTGGCGTCATGCACGACGAGCTTCTGGGCTGCCGCTTTGCGATCGGCCCCGTCTCCTTCTACCAGACAAACCCGGAGCAGACCGAGAAGCTCTATCAGCTTGCGATCGAGCCCGTGCTGGCAGCTGCAAAGGAGGGCTCTGCCCTCGAGGTGCTCGATGCCTACTGCGGCCTTGGCACGATCGGCATCTGCCTTGCCGCCGAAGCGAAGGCACAGGGAAAGGAAGCCCATATCCTCGGCGTCGAGAAGGGCGCCGAGGCAATCCGACTTGCCAAGCGCAATGCGCGGGACAATGGCCTTGAGGATGCATGCCGCTTCGTCTGCGACGATGCCACGAACTATCTCGAGGCGCTTGCTCGCCAGGGCCGCCACTTCGATATCGTGGTCCTGGATCCTCCGCGCGCAGGCTCGACGCCTGAGTTCCTCTCAGCTGTCGCAACCCTGGCGCCTGAGCGCATCGCCTATATCTCCTGCAATCCCGAGACACAGGTGAGAGACCTCATGGTCTTGGCCGAGCGCGGCTACCACGTGGACTCCATCCAGGGCGTCGACATGTTCCCGCACACGAAGCATACGGAGACCGTCGCTGTGCTGACGCGCTAGGGAGCAGCCTCATGGATTCCAGGATGAAGAAGGTACTTGCTGCAGGAGCGCTTGCCGCCGGTACCGCAGCAGCCGTCGCCGCCCTGAAGGGGGCAGATCCCCATCTTGTGCGCTGCCAGGACGGATGGGCTCTTGTCTCGACCCATCGGATCGAAGGCACGCCCGTGCGTGTCATGCGGCAGGGCGGTGTCTGGCAGTCTGCCACCTATCTGGGAGATGCGTGGGCTGAACCCGTCTTTGCCTACTACCGTGCCTTTGATGCCATCTTCTCAGCCAGCCCTGCCTTCGAAGCAGCATCGGGCCATGCAATCGCCCATGCCCTCATGATCGGCGGAGGCGGCTTTGCCTGGCCGAAGCATGCGCTGACAGAGCATGCAGATCTCTCGCTCACCGTCGTCGAGCATGATCCGGCAACGATTGCCTGTGCCCGCAGGTGGTTCTATCTCGACCGGCTCGAGCGCGAAGCAGGAGAGCGCCTCTCTGTCATCTGCGCTGACGGACGTGCCTTCCTCGAAGAGGCAGATGCACGCTTCGATGCGATTCTGAACGACGCCTTCACAGGAGCTCTCCCTGTACGCTCGCTTGCCACGGTCGAGGCAGCACGTGCCATGAAGGCACATCTCGTGCCCGGCGGCCTCTATGCGGCAAACGTCGTATCTGAAGATGAGGGAGAGGATGTCTCGTTCCTGCGCGACTGCGTGGCAACGCTTGAAGAGGTCTTCGCGCACGTCGCAGTGCTCCCTGCCGAAGACGAGACGTATGGAGGCGAGGACAACTACCTCGTCGTGGCAACAGACGCAGCGCTCGCTCTTCCCGATGCCATCCCCTTCGACGAGGAGTTCCTGGGTACGATACTTGAAGATGAAGGCTGAGATCTCGGCTCCTCCTGTGCCCTGAAGACAGGAGGAGCCCCATGCGCGCCTATGTGATCCATGAAGAAGGGGCCAGAAGCCCTCACCCCTGAAGAGGTCCCGGTGCCTCAGGTGCGCCCCGGCGGTCGCTCATCCGCATCCGCGCCTTCGGCCTCAACCATTCGGAGATCTTCACGAGGCAGGGCCTCTCCCTTCTGTCACCTTCCCGAGAATCTTGGGCATAGACTGCACGGGCGAGATTGCCGAGACGACCGATCCGGAGAGGCTGCCACGCGGCCAGAAGGTCGTCTCCCTCATGGGCGAGATGGGACGTGCCTCCGATGGCAGCTATGCAGAGTATGCACTCGTTCCGAATGAGCAGATCTATCCGGTTGCGTCCGATCTTCCCTGGGAAAAGCTTGCCGCCATCCCCGAGACCGGATATACCGCCTATGGGTCGATCCAGAACCTGAAGGTGGAAGACGCGGACCATATCCTGGTCCGCGGCGCCACAAGCTCTGTCGGCATTGCCGCGGCACGCCTCCAGGCCCTCTTCGACGAGATCGCACGGACTCATGCCGACCTGGGACCGGCAAAGGTCTTCCCCTTCTCCGAGCTCAGGGTAGCCCACACCTGGCTCGGCAGCGAGAGATCCGGAGGCAAGGCGGTCATCGTCCTCTGAGACTCTCCCAACATGTACCTTCTGTTGCCCCGCTGTGACGTTTATGCTCCATTTCCTGTCTTCTGCCGGCGCCTGATTCATCGAAGCGTATCGTAGATGACGCTCAGCCAGCTTTCAGAAAGAGAGGATGGACATGGCATTCCGCAATTCGAAGGCAGTGATCGTCGGTGTCGGCAACGTCGGTGCGACCTGCGCCTACAGCTTCGTGAACCAGCTGCTCTGCGAAGATCTTGTTCTCGTGGACGTGAACAAGGACAAGGCCTTGGCAGAGGCGCTCGATATCCAGCATTCCGTCTACTTCATGAACCGCAACATGCATGTGAGGGCAGGAGACTACTCTGAGTGCAAGGATGCCGATGTCGTGGTGATCTCTGCATCTGCACCGATGCCAAAGGACTCCCACGACCGCCTCGAGATGCTGAGACCATCCATGGGCCTCATGAAGGCCATCATGACCTCGATCATGGAGGCAGGCTTCCATGGCATCCTGATCGTCGTCTCGAACCCTGTCGATGTTATGACCTACTACGCCTGGAAGCTCTCGGGCCTGCCTGCCAACCAGGTCATCGGCTCCGGCACGAACCTCGATACGGCACGCCTCTGCACGGCATTCTCCCGCATGTACGATCTCGACGCCCGGAATGTCGAGGCCTATGTGATGGGCGAGCACGGCGATTCCGAGGTCGTCGTCTGGGACTCCGCCACGATCGGCGGCAAGAGGATCGACGATGTCCTGCGTGACAACGCCTCCCGCACGAAGGGCACGACGAAGCAGGAGCTTGCGCATGAGGTCGTGGAAGCCGGCTGGGACATCTTCAACCGCAAGGGCAACACCTGCTACGGCATTGCCTCTTCGGTGACCGCTATCGCCCGCTCGATCTTCTTCGACGACAATGCGATCTATCCGGTGAGCGTCCGCCTCACGGGACAGTATGGGATCGATGGCGCCTTCCTCTCGGTGCCGACGATCTTGGACCACACCGGTGCCAAGGAGATCGTCGAGATCCGCCTCGCCGAGGACGAGCTTTCCGCTCTCCAGAAGTCGGCAAAGCTCCTCGAGGAGTACTACGAGATCGTAGACAGCAACTAGGCTGTCCAGAACATAGCTATGCACGAAGGGAGCCGGACCAGACGATCCGGCTCCCTTCTTCTTTGACCTGTTCCCGCTTCTAGTCTGCGAGGTAGGGCACGCCGTCAGGACGGTAGGCGAGCTTGCCCTGGGCAAGCTTCTCGATCACATAGGGATAGAGCACGTGCTCGATCTCGTGGATATGCGCCTCGAGCTCATCCACATCCCAGGCAGGGTCGACCTCGAGGGCACGCTGGGCCAGGATCGGGCCGCAGTCATAGCGGTTGTCTGCGACGTGTACCGTGACGCCTGTGACCTTGACACCGTAGTCGAAGGCATCCTGGATGGCGTGGGCACCCTTGAAGCTCGGCAGAAGCGCCGGGTGGATATTGAGCACTCGTCCCGGGAAGGTCGCGAGGATCGGCTCATGCACCATGCGCATGTAGCCTGCCATAACGACGTAGTCGACATTCTTCTGCTTGAGCTCTGTCGCGATGACCATGTCGGCCTGGATCGGGTCGGCGTAGATCGTCTTGTCGAGCGTAAGCGTCTGGATGCCTGCCTTCTGGGCACGCTTCAAGCCGAAGGCAGAAGGACGCGACGAGACGACAAGCTCGATCGAGGCATCGAGGGTGCCATCAGCGATACGGTCGATCAGTGCCTGCAGGTTCGTGCCGGAGCCGGAGATGAGGACACCGAGCTTGAGCTTCTTTGCCTCGCTCATCGGTAGACCACCTTGCCCGTGCCTTCCGTGACCTCGCCCATAACGAAGGGATGGAGGCCTTCTGCCTCGAGGTCCTCGCAGACCTCGTCGAGGTCGTCCTGCGCGCAGAGGATGGACATGCCGACACCCATGTTGAAGGTCTTGTAGGCCTCGTCGGGGGTGAGACCTGCCGCCTTCACGCAGTAGTCGATGACAGGCGGGACATCCCAGGCAGGACCATCCGCACCTCCTCGGTCGACGACCGCGTCAAGCGTCTTCGGAAGCGCACGGTTCAGGTTCTCCGTGATGCCGCCGCCTGTGATGTGTGCCATTGCATGGATCGGCGCGCCCTTGCGAAGGACATTCATGAGCTTGCCGGCATAGATTGTCGTCGGGCGCATGACAGCGTCAGCCAGAGACTCACCGCCGAGCTCGGGAAGCGGACGCTCGAGCTCTTCCACGGTCTTGCCCTCGATTGCGACCTTGCGGACGAGCGAGTAGCCGTTCGAGTGGATGCCGGAGGAAGGAAGGCCGATGATCGCGTCACCGAGCTTCACCTTCTCGGGGCCGATCATCTTAGGGCGATCGACGACGCCCACGACGAAGCCTGCGAGGTCGTAGTCATCCGGCTTCATGACGCCAGGATGCTCGGCCATCTCGCCGCCCACAAGGGCACAGCCGCTCATCTTGCAGCCTTCGGCGATGCCCTTCACGATCTCTGCGACATGCTCGGCGCGGAGCTTGCCGATAGCGATGTAGTCAAGGAAGAACAGGGGCTCTGCTCCCAGAGGCACGATATCGTCGACGCACATGGCAACGAGGTCCTGGCCGACCGTATCGTGGCGGTCGAGGAGCTGCGCGATGGCAAGCTTCGTACCGACGCCGTCCGTGCCGGAGACGAGAATCGGGTCCTCCATATCCTTGCAGGCTGCGAGCGAGAAGCAGGAGCCGAAGCCGCCGAGGCCTCCAATCACCTCAGGACGGTTCGTCTCTGCAACGGCAGCCTTGATCGCATCGACCGCGCGTGCGCCCTCGTCGACATCGACGCCGGCATCCGCATAGCTCATATGCTTTGTTTCCATAGTCACTGCTCCTCCTCGTGGATCTCCTGGATCACTTCTTCTATCTGCATGCGCGCGCCTACTGGCGGCTTCGTGAGGTTGTGGGGACGGTAGCCCGTAAGGAAGCGTCCCTCGGAGAACTCTTCGGGGATAGCGACAGGGTACTCGCCTGTGAAGCAGGCGCAGCACCAGCCGCCGCGAGGACAGCTCTTTATGAGGCCTTCGACCGAGAGGAAGTGGAGCGAGTCTGCGCCGATATACTTGCAGACCTCCTCCTCGCTCATGCGGGCAGAGATCAGCTGGTCCTGCGTGCCGGTATCGATGCCGTAGAAGCAGGGCCACTTGACCTCGGGGGACGTGATGCGCACGTGCACTTCCTTGGCGCCGGCATCCTTGAGCATGCGGACGATCTGCTTCGACGTCGTGCCGCGGACGATGGAGTCATCGATCATCACAAGGCGCTTGCCGGCCACGTTATCGCGCAGGGCATTGAGCTTGAGCCTCACGCCGAGCTGGCGGAGCTCCTGCGTCGGCTGGATGAACGTGCGGGCGATATAGCGGTTCTTGATGAGGCCCTCGCCGTAGGGAAGGCCGAGCTCGTGGGCATAGCCCTCCGCAGGCGGAAGTCCCGAGTCGGGCACGCCGAAGACCATGTCGGCGTCGACCGGTGCCTCGCGGGCAAGCTGGCGTCCCATCTCATAGCGCATGGAGTAGATGGACTGTCCATCCTCATAGGAGTCAGGACGGGAGAAGTAGACGTTCTCGAAGATGCAGCGCGCCCGGGGACGGGGCTCGACGCCGCGCTCGGAGGCGAGGCCGTCATCCGAGATGCGCACAATCTCTCCCGGCTCGATGTCGCGCATATACTTTGCACCCACGATATCGAGCGCGCAGGTCTCGGAAGCCACGACATAGTCGTCGTGTCCAAGGCGTCCCAGGACGAGCGGACGGATGCCATTGGGATCGCGGAAGGCATAGAGCGCATTCTCGCGCACGAGCGCCATCGCATAGCCGCCGTCGATCATCTCCATCGTATGGCGGATGCCCTCGCGCAGGTGGTGCGTCTGCATCGTGAAGTAGCCGATGAGCTTGGCGGCGACTTCGGAGTCCGTGTTGGAGCGGAAGAAGACGCCGAGGTCGATGAGCTCGCGGCGCAGCGCATCCGTATTCACGAGCGTGCCGTTATGGGCGACAGCAATGATCGTGTCATCGATCGTCGAGAGATGGGGCTGTGCTGCCTCCCAGCTCTTGGAGCCTGCCGTGCCATAGCGCACATGTCCCACGGCGACCTTGCCCCTGAGGGCTCCGAGGTCGGCATCCGTGAAGACCGCATCGACCAAGCCCAGATCCTTGCGGACAAGCACCGTCTTGCCGTCGCCGACGGCGATGCCCGCCGATTCCTGGCCCCTGTGCTGCAGGGCCCTGAGGCCGAAGGCCGTGAGCCTTGCCACATCGCGGTCGGGCGCCCAGATGCCGAAGACGCCGCATTCCTCATTGAGATGGCTTGCACACGGATTCTCGTCCGCGCGATCCCTCATGTCTGAAACCATGCTCTCCCCTCGCCTTGTGCCGCTAGGCAGCAGCGGCGGCAGCATCTGCCGACGCAGCCACGCTCTTCGGCACGCACACCAAGACCGTTCGTCCTATTCCATTGTCGTAGTTGCATGTTACGAGTGTGAGCACATGGCTCGTCTGCGCAATAATCGCGGAAGCATCAGCGCGCGAAGCCGTGGCCCTTCCCAGAAGATCCGTCAGATAGCTGTGGAAGTCGTCTCCCGTCATGAACGAGAGCGTTCGCACATTCGTGTCATCAGCCGTCGTCTTGTAGACAAGGAGCGGCTCGAGCTCGTAGCTCTGATTGTTCTCATCGACATACCAGACCGTCGGATGGCTGTCGAAGGTCGCCTGGTCAGCCATATCGGCAACCGGCTTGAACATCGAGCCATCGAGCAGATGGTGGCCATAGATGATCGTCTGGGCATCGCGCATGCCCGGCTCCGTATTCTGGTAGTCCATGAAGACCTGGCCGCCGAGGGAATACTCGCCCGTCGCGGTGTGGCGGAGATACTCGTCGTTGTTGGCACCCTGGTAGACCGGGTAGTTCACGACCGTATCGGGGATGTAGATCCAGCCCACGACATCCGGGTTGATGGCTTCGAGCCCCGCCCAGTCGATGACAGGCGCCCCATTCGCATTGTCTTCGGGCTCTGTCGCGTACTGCGCAAGCTCCTCGTTCACCTGCTCCTGCTGCTGGTACTGCTGCTGCGCATGGAACCACATGTAGCCCGCAATGCCGATAAGGACGACGCCGGCAATGAGGAGAAGGGTCGAGAGCACGCGAAGCACCGGGTGCTTCTTTTTCTTCTTCTCGTCCAGGTCATAGGGATCGAGCTCGCCGTAGGCAGAGGCCTTGCCCTTGCGCTTGCGGTCCCGTGCATCTGCATGCCTGTCATGGCCGACGATGGGCGTGAACCCCTCCTGGATCGTCGTCCCTTCATCGCCTGCGCTATAGGCGCCGCCCTGCGTGACAGACGCCTCTTCGTCGTCCGTCTCAGGTGCAGCAATCTCTTCCGACGGTTCCTCGTCTTCCGGGGAAACGTCCTGTTTCATATGGCGTGCCATAGGCTAGCTCCTATATCGGCAAGACCTGCACGAGGTGCAGGGAGAGGGCAATATCGCAGTGAGCGTAACAAAAAACTGCCTCCCACGCACGCGGGAGGCAGCCTTGATTCCTAGGACAGCTTCTTTCCCAGATAGGATGCTGCATAGGGCTTGTCGAAGTTGCCGTTCGTGGCCTTCGTGAGGGCGCCCATGACCTTGCCCATGTCACGCTTCGTCGTGGCGCCGAGCTTTGCCATGGTCTCATCGATCAGAAGCTCGAGCGTCTCTCCTGCAACCTGCTCGGGAAGCAGGGAGTCGAGAATCTTTGCCTGCTCCTCGAGCAGCGCGATGCGCTCTGCGTGCGTGGCCTCGCCTGCCTTGTGGAGGCCGTCGAGCTCCTCTGCCGTCACCTTCTGGAGCTTCTTCACGGCTGCCGTGATGTCGGCCTCGCTCACATCTCTGCGCTCGTCGACCTCGATCTGCTTCACGGACTGGTTCACGAGGCGCAGAATCTGCGTACGGTTCTTGTCGTGCGCCTTCATCGACTTCTTGATCTCGTCGAGCAGTTCCTCTTTCGTCAAGATTCCATTCCTTCTTCCGGAAGCCGGGTGCTTAAGCCCCGGCCATCTCCTTCTTCATCTGAACGATCTTCTCGCGCCATTCAGGCATCGTCGCGCCGAGGATCTGCGTGGCGTAGATGGCAGCGTTCTTTGCGCCGCCGATTGCGACACAGGCCACGGGCACGCCCGAAGGCATCTGCACCATCGAGAGGAGCGAATCCATGCCGCCGAGGTCGGACGTCTTCATCGGCACGCCGACGATCGGAAGCGGCGTGTAGGCGGCAACGACACCGCCGAGGTGCGCTGCCTTGCCGGCAGCAGCGATGATGACCTTGAGGCCACGGTCAGCGGCCGTAGTTGCCCACTCCTGGACCTTTGCCGGATTCCTGTGGGCGGATGCAATCACGAGCTCATAGGGAACGCCGAGCTCCTCGAGCTCCTTCGTGCATGCCTCCATGGTCGGCATATCGGACTTCGAGCCCATGATGATGCCGACAAGCGGTGTTTCTGCCATGCAATGCCTCCTAGACATCCGGGCAGCGCTGCTGCCCTCTTGATTGGTGGCTACTTTGAGCTGGACTGGGTATCGCCCGACGTGGAAGACGTATCCGTCGACGTTGTGGTCGAAGACGAGGTGGTCGAGCTGGAGCTCGAGCTTGTACCTGAGCTCGTGGAGGTGGACGAGCTCGAATCGGTGGGCGCGGAGCTGTCGCCCGCATCGCCCAAGCCCAGAATCTCTGTCGGCGACCAGGTCGTGATCTCGCTTCTGAGCTTCGTCTGGATATCCTCATCCATGCCGGCGATCGTGCACGTGAAGTTCACGCGGCCATTTGCCGAGGTGGACTTCCTCCAGATGAATGTCATGAACGATTCGAGGTCGCCTGTCGGCTTCAGGAATCCGAAGAGCGAGGAGCGCTCGATCGTGCCGTCAGATGCCCTGTGCACCTGGACGTGGTAGATGACCGTATCGATGTTGGGGTTCAGGAGCGCATTGACCGCGAAGGCCGTGGCTTGGATCTGCGAGCCTGCGAAGCACTCCATCGTGTCGCGCGAGGAGGTATCGATGACGGTGACCTCGACCCTGCCGGTATCCTCCGATGCCTCCTGGATCGTGAAGTCATCCGGGAACTGCGTGAAGCCATTGCCCCACTCGACGCCGCCTGAGAGGGCAGATGCGACCGTGCGGACATTGGCCTCGTCGGAGAGGTTTGCCGTATTGAGGCGGCGTGCAACGCCACAGGAGACCTGCGCGAGCACGAGCACCGCAAGGAAGATCAGGATGACCGTGATGGCAACCTTCGTGATCGACTTCTCGACCGTCGAGCCGGACGGGTCATCTCCCGAAAGCGGGTCGACATCCACGCCGTGTCCGAAGAGCCGCCGGTGAGAGCGCTGGCGCTCTGCCGCATCCTTGTTGCTGTGGCCTGTCTCGTCGACCTTCTCGAAGAGCTCCTCTGCCTGCTGGGCATCAAGGGCATTTCTCTGCTTTATGGGCATGCGCACTCCCATTTCCTCGCCGCTGCGCAACGCTTGCATCAGGTCCAACATGAGCCAGCCTCAGACCGGCTCATCCAATGCTAAGTATACGCAACTATTTCGGGCACGTGTCCCTCTCAGAGACGGCTTCCCTCAAACTGCATGCGGTAGTAGCGGGCATAGGTGCCACCCAAGGCCAGAAGCTCCTCATGCGTGCCCCGCTCGGCGATCTGTCCCTGCTCGATGGTCGCGATCTCGTCAGCGTCCTTGATCGTCGAGAGCCTGTGGGCGATCACGATCGTCGTGCGTCCCTGGGCAAGCTCGGAAAGCGCTGCCTGCACCGCCCCTTCAGACTCATTGTCGAGGGCAGATGTCGCCTCATCGAAGATGAGAAGCGGCGGGTTCTTCAGGAAGACGCGTGCGATCGCGATGCGCTGCTTCTGGCCGCCAGACAGGCGGGCACCTCTCTCCCCTACCTGAGTTTCGAAGCCGTCGGGCAGGGTCTCAATGAAGTCGGCAATGTTGGCGCGACGTGCTGCCTCGATGATCTCTTCTGCCGTCGCATCCGGCTTTCCGTAGGCGATATTCTCTGCAATCGTCCCGTCGAAGAGATAGACATCCTGCTGGACGAGCCCTATCTGCTCATGGAGAGACTTCTGCGTGACCTTGCGCACATCCTGTCCATCTATCCTGATGGATCCCGCATCCACATCGTAGAAGCGCGGCAGCAGGGAGCAGATGGTCGACTTGCCGCCGCCCGAAGGGCCGACGAGCGCAAGCGTCTCGCCGGGGTGCACGACAAGGTCGAGGCCACGTATGACCTCGCTATCCGTTCCGGGGTAGGTGAAGTGCACGTCCTCGTAGACGATCTTTCCTTCTGTGATGGCAAGAGGCTTCGCATCCGGCGCATCCTCGATATCAGGCTGCGTGTCAAGCACTTCCTGGAAGCGGGCAAAGCCGGCAACCGCTTTGAGGAACGTCTCCGTGAAGTTCAGGATGTTCGTGATCGGCGTCGTGAAGAGCGAGATATAGAGCGCATAGGTCGAAAGGTCGATCGCCTCCATGCGTCCCTGGGCGCAGAGCCAGCCGCCACCGATGATGATGCAGATGTTGAGTATTCCCATCATCACGGCAATGAGCGACTGGTAGATGCCCATCGCATGGTACATGCGCACCTTCGAGGCGAGGTAGGCATCGTTCGAGCGGCGGAACTTCTTCCTTTCCAGGTCCTCAGCAGCAAAGCTCTTGACGACACGGGCACCGGCCAAGGCATCTTCGACGCGGGAGTTCACACCCGAGATGCGCTGGCGGTTCTCGATGAAGACCGCCTCCATGCGGCGGTTCGCGAAGAAGTTGAAGACGACAAGGACCGCCAAGACGACCGCGAGCACCGCGGTGAGCTCTCCGTTGATGCCAGCCAGGATCACGAAGGAGCCGACAATCTCGACGAGTCCTATGAGCAGGAACTCAGGGCCGTGGTGCGCCGTCTCGGAGATATCGAAGAGATCGCTCACGAGGCGGCTCATGAGGTCGCCCGACTTGTGGCGGTCGAAGTAGGAGAAGCTCATCCGCTCATAGGCATCGAAGAGGTCCTCGCGCATCTTCGACTCCATACGGGCACCCATCACGTGTCCCCAGAAGATCACGAAGTAGCGGCAGGCAAAGCGCACGGCATACATCGCGACGAGGCCAAGAGCTATTGCCCAGAGGGCTGAGAGGATAGCGTCCGGGCCTTCCGTGAAGAGCCCCTTCGTGAGGACGCGCAGGATCTGAGGGAACGCAAGGTCGATGCCGGCAACCAGGAGGGCGCAGATGATGTCGCCGACGAAGAGATGCACCTGCCCCTTGTAGTAGGAAAGGAAGCTCCTCATGAGGTTCCGCTTCTTCGGCCTTGCTGCCTTAGCCTCCACCCGTTCCGCCTTTCTTTCTGCTCTCCTTATGGAAAGGGAATGCCGAAGCACTCCCTCTTCTCGTCTCTGTTACTGCTGCTGGTCTTCCGGCACAGGGCCCGGATCGAGCCGTCTCGATACCGCATCGCAGATGAGGGCGCCGACGACGGTCTTTGCATCCTCGATGCGTCCGTCGAGCACCGCATCCACCAGCTCGCCGACGTCGACCAGATCGACGTTGATGAACTCGTCTGCATCAGGCGAGCTCTCTGCCAGCTTGAGCCCTGTCGCCATATAGATATGGATGAGCTCGTCAGCAAAGCCGGCAGAGGTGGCAATCGTCGTGAGATAGGCCATCTTCTGTGCAGTGAAGCCGGTCTCCTCCTTGAGCTCGCGCTCGGCACAGGCCAGAGGATCCTCTCCCGGCGCAAGCTTGCCGGCAGGAATCTCGACCGTGACGCGTCCCAGGGCCGTGCGGTACTGGCGCACGAGGCAGATCTGCCCTTCCTCGGTGAGCGCGACGACAGCGACAGCGCCGGGATGCCTCACGACATCGCGTATTGCCATCCTCCCGTCCGGCAGCTTCACCTGGAGCCGGTCGACATTGAAGATGCGGCCTGTCCAGGCCACGTCCTCCGTGAGCACCTGCTCCTCGAGCTGGCGGTCTCTGGGGTCATCCTCGCCGAGGACGAGGTGCCGCGCCTCGGGTACGCCCGAAAGATGGTCCTGGACGCTCCTGTCGCCGTCGAAGGTATAGGCACCCGCTGCATCATTGAGTGTCGCTGCTGCTTCGGTCCTGGCGGCAGCGAGGTCCTTCTTGTCCGGAAGCACGTCGCTCGAAAGCGCCGCAGCTTCCGGCTTCTCGATCTTCTTTCCCATGCTAAGCCTCGAGCGCAGCGCGGCCCTTGATGGCCTTGATGCCGATATCGTGGCGGTAGGTCTTGCCCTCGAACCAGATCTTGTCGCACGCCTCGTAGGCAAGGTTTCGGGCATCCTCGAAGGTATCGGCGACAGCCGTCACATCGAGGACACGGCCACCTGCGGTCACGAGGTTGCCATCCGCGTCAAGTGCCGTGCCGGCATGGTAGACCGTGACGCCGGGCATTGCATTGGCATCCTCGACGCCGACGATCTTCTTGCCCTTCTCATAGGAGCCAGGATAGCCTGCGCTCGTGAGGACCACAGAGACGGCCCAGTCATCGTCCCAGGAGACCATGTCAGGCGAGAGGGTCCCTGCGTCGCAGGCAAGGAAGGCCTCAACGAGGTCGCCCTTCATGCGCGGCAGCACGACCTGGGTCTCGGGGTCGCCGAAGCGGGCGTTGAACTCGAGGACCTTGGGGCCGTCCTTCGTGAGCATGAAGCCGCCGTAGAGGCAGCCGGAGTAGGTGATGCCTTCGCGCCTCAGCTCATCCACGACCTTCTGCTCGATCTCGACCATGCGGTCAAGCTCGCCCGGAAGAAGGATGGGGACAGGAGAGTAGACGCCCATGCCGCCCGTGTTGAGGCCACGGTCGCCGTCAAGCGCACGCTTGTGGTCCTGGCTCGTCGCAAGCGGCACGAGGGTCGTGCCGTCCGTGAGGGCGAGAAGCGAGCACTCGGGGCCTTTGAGCATCTCCTCGACGACCACGGTCTTGCCGGCATCGCCGAAGTGTCCGCTGAAGCACTCATGCACGCCTTCGAGGGCCTCCCCGGTCGTGTTCGCGACGATGACGCCCTTGCCGGCAGCAAGGCCATCTGCCTTCACGACGCAGGGGCCGGCAAGCTCCTTCACGTAGGCTGCGCACGCATCCTCATCCGTGAAGCTCTTCCAGGCTGCCGTTGGCACGCCTGCCTTTTCCATCACATGCTTCGCGAACTCCTTCGAGCCCTCCATCTGGGCCGCCTCGGCATTCGGTCCGAAGACCGGGATGCCAGCTGCACGCACAGCGTCGCCGACGCCCTTGACGAGGGGCGCCTCAGGGCCGATTACGACGAGGCCGACTCCGTGCTCTTTCGCGAATGCTGCCACCGCCTCAGGAGATTCAGGATCGAGCTCTGCCTTCTCGGCCAGATCGTACATGCCGCCATTGCCCGGCGCCACATAGATCTTGCCGGCACGCGGAGACTGGGCAAGCTTCACGAGCAGCGCATGCTCGCGGCCGCCTGCGCCCAGCAAAAGAATCGAGACCTTGTCTTCAGCCATCAGGGGCCTCCTTCTAAAGACCGAAGGTGCCAGGCACAAGAACCTGGCACCTTCCCTGCTTGCTTAGCTGATGCTACTTCCAGTAGCGATTGATTGTCTGCTCGCGGTCCGGGCCCACCGTGATGATGGAGACACGGACGCCGGCAAGCTGCTCGAGGAAGTCGATGTAGTCCTTTGCCTCGCGCGGCAGCTGGTAGAAGTTGCGGACACCGGAGATGTCGCACTTCCAGCCCGGCAGCGTCTCGTAGACCGGCTTCGCGTGATAGAAGACGGACTGGTGCTCAGGCACCGTGCGGTAGGTCTTGCCGTCGCACTCATAGGCAACGCAGACCTTGATCTCATCGAGGCAGCCGAGGACATCGAGCTTCGTGATTGCGAGGTCCGTGAGGCCGTTGACGCGGGCGGCGTAGTTCACGACGACTGCGTCATACCAGCCGCAGCGGCGCTTGCGGCCAGTCGTCACGCCGTACTCGTGGCCGACCTCGCCGAGGAGGTCGCCGGTCTCGTCGAAGAGCTCCGTCGGGAACGGGCCAGAGCCGACGCGCGTGAGATAGGCCTTTGCGACGCCGAGGACACGGTCGATCTGGGTCGGGCCGACGCCGGAGCCGGTGACAGCACCGCCTGCGGTGCAGTTCGAGCTCGTGACGAACGGGTAGGTGCCGTGGTCGATATCGAGCATCGTTGCCTGGGCACCCTCGAAGAGGATATTCTTGCCAGCCTCGAGCTGCTCGTTGAGGAACAGCGAGGACTCGACAATGTAGGGACGGATGCGCTCGGCGTACGGCAGATACGTCTCGCAGATCTGGTCGACCGTGTAGGTCGGCAGCTCATAGACCTTCTCGAGGATCGGGTTCGTGTAGGCAAGCGCGCTCTCGAGCTTCTCGCGGAAGATGTGCTCGTCGAGCATGTCCTGGATGCGCAGGCCCGTGCGGTTCATCTTGTCCATATAGCAGGGGCCGACGCCGCGCTTCGTCGTGCCGATGAGGTTCTTGCCGAGCTTCTTCTCGTGGGCGCCGTCAAGATCCTTGTGGTAGGGCATGACGATATGGGCATTGCCGGAGATCTTGAGCGCGTCGCAGGAGATGCCCTGCTTCTCGAGGGTATCGATCTCGCCGAGGAGAACCTCGGGGTCGACGATGCAGCCATTGCCGATCACCGGGTAGACGCCCTTGTACATGACGCCGGAGGGTACCTGGTGAAGCGCCAGCTTGTGGCCTCCTGCAACGACCGTGTGTCCTGCGTTCGCTCCGCCGGCGTAGCGGCAAACCACGTCGAAGTCGCCAGAGATGAGGTCGGTGACCTTGCCCTTGCCTTCATCGCCCCACTGCGTGCCTACAAGCACTGATGCTGGCATGTGAATCCTCCTCGGTCCATAACTGATAAGGCCCCGCGCCAGGCGCGGGACCTCCTCAGTATACGGCACGCCAACATCTGCCGAAGGCCATATCTTGCATGAGAAGAGAGTCTCCAGAGTGGGGCTCTGAGCTACTCCTCGTGGTGCGTATCGACCTCGACGAACTTCGTCGAACCCGGCAGGAACGTGAGCGGCACGACGCCCAGAGGGCCGGAACGGTTCTTCGCGATGATGAAGTTCGTGACATCCTTGTCCGGACGGTCGTCGCGCGCCGCCTCCTCGTCTGTCATCGAGCGGTCGAGGAGGATGACGATATCGGCGTCCTGCTCGATAGCACCGGATTCGCGGAGGTCGGAGAGCTGAGGGGTCTTTCCCGTACGCGATTCGACCTGACGGGAAAGCTGCGAGAGGGCAACGACCGGCACGCCCAAGTCCTTTGCCATGATCTTGATGCCACGGCTCATCTCGGAGACCTCGGTCGCACGGGAGTCGGACCTTCTGCCTCCTGAAGGCGGAGACACGAGCTGGAGGTAGTCGAGGATGACAAGAGCGTTCTTCTCCTTGCCGTGGAGCATGCGCCGTGCCTTGGCTCGTACCTCGGTCACGGTCGTGCCCGGCGTATCGTCGATCATGATGTCGAGATGCGAGAGGTCGACCGTGGCCTGGAGGAGCTGCTGCCACTGGTTGTCGCGGATGTTCGCAGCACGGATGTCCTGGAGGCTCACCCTGGCCTGGGCCGCAAGGAGCCTCTGCGCAATCTCGACCTTGGACATCTCGAGCGAGAAGAAGGCGACCGTCGTGCCGTTTGCCGCAGCATTCACGGCGAGGTTCAGTGCGAAGGAGGTCTTGCCGACACCAGGACGGGCACCGACGACGATCATCTGGCCTGCACGCAGGCCCAGAAGCTGCTTGTCGATGCCGGGGAAGCCCGTCTGGACGCCCAGGAACTTCTCGTCCTGTGCCGCCATCTCGCCGAGCTCGTTGTAGAGGTCCTCCATGACAGTCTCAAGCGTCGAATAGTTGCTCTTGATGTCGGAGTCCGTCGCATTGAGGATGAGCTTCTCTGCCTGATCGACGACTTCCTTCGTATCCTCGGGAGCATCGTAGGCAAGGGCTGTGACCTTCGTCGAGGCCTGGATGATCTTCCTGAGCGTCGAGTCGCGGCGCAGGATCTCTGCGTGGTGGCGCCAGCTCGCCAGGGCAAAGGAGTTGCCCGAGAGCTCGAGCAGATAGGTGCTTCCGCCGACCTTCGCAAGCTCGCCTTCCGACTTCAGGTAGTCGGCAAGAGAGATCGGGTCGACCGGCTGGCTCCTGTCGAAGAGGTCGCGCATCGCAAGGAAGATCGTGCGGTTCGACGGCACATAGAAGTCGTCCGGCGAAAGCTCGACAAGCGCATCCTGGAGCACATCAGGCGAGAGCAGCATGGCGGAGAGGACCGATGCCTCAGCTGCCGTATCCTGCGGCATGACGGGCTCGGCCGGAAGCGAAGGTGTCTCGTCCTCGTGGCGGTATCCGGCATTGTCGGCCATTTGCTCCTCCTTCCCTGACCCGGCTGCAGTGCAGGCCTTTCCCGGAGCTTTCCTTTGCCTTGCAGGCGTCTGACACAGAGCTTGCAGAGGATGGTGAAAGCCTCATGCCCTGCAACCTGTGGCTTTGCTGGTTTTCAACGTTTTCAACAATTTGTCGAAGACGTCTTCATGAGGTTTTCTACAAACAGAACACGCGTGCCTTCGTGCAGGTCAGGGCCGCATTCTGAAGAATTCCTCTCATGCCCCATAGGCATCTACGTGCAGATTCTTGCATTTCCGCAGGTAGATTGCGTGTTTTTGAGGCGTCTAGCAAAAAGCGCCCTCCCCCGGGGCTGAAGTCCTGGGAAGGGCGCAGTGTTCGAGGTGCTTGCCAGACCTGCCAAGAGACACGTCTGGCAGAACTTCCTGTTGAAATCCCTTGTCTATAAGGGATGGGCAGGTGAAGATATCACCTACTCAGCAGGGGTCTCGGCTGCTTCCTCGGCAGGAGCCTCCTCGCCCTCGGCCTCTTCGGCCTCCGGCTCGGGCTCCGGCTCCTCGACATCGCCGACGAGAACGGTGATCTCGGCGTTGATGTCACGGTAGAAGTTGATCGTCACGGTGTGGCGGCCAACGGTCTTGATGGCAGCAGCGTGCTCGACGCGCTTGCGGTCGACCTCGACGCCGAGCTGGGCCTTGAGGGCGTCAGCAATCATGGTCGTCGTGACGGAGCCGAAGAGCTGGCCGTCGTCGCCGATCTTGGCATCGACCTTGATGAACTTGCCATCGACCTGAGCCTTGAGCTCCTGCGCCTTCGCGATGCGCTCTGCTTCGCGCTTCTCGATGTTGCGGCGGCGCTGCTCGAGCTGCTTGATATTGCCAGGGGTAGCCGGCTGGGCGATCTTGTTGGGGAACAGGTAGTTCTCCGCGAAGCCCTGAGCGACGTCGACGATGTCGCCCTCGCCGCCCTTGCCCCTGAGCTCACCCATAAGGATGACTTTCATTGGGACACTCCTTCGGTTGGTTGCCTTGCGGCAACTCCTACTTTGTTTCAGAAGCCCGGTACTGGTAGCTCCGCAGACCCTTCCGCTCGATATTGCGGAAATCCGCGAGGCCGTCGACCAGGCCCACTACGCTCATTGCCATGAATTCTGTCTCGAGCCACACGCACAGGATGCTGGCAAGCACCTGTCCGAAGCGTCCGATCTCCTGGGTCGCCAGAAACCACACAGCGACCGCGATGCCCTGGATCGCGCATGCGACACGAAGAGCCTGAAGGAGGTTCTTCGCCCAGAACACGACCTCTGCCGGCACGGGCATGCCTTCGCGGTCCATGACCGTCAAGGCAAACGTCGCGACAAGTGCCACGAGCGCCCAGATCGGAAGATCGAAATCGCGGAGCTTCACGGCGCACTCTGCTGCGTCAGGACCTGAATGCACGAACATCGCGCACCCGAGTCCCGCGCTCGCACACCACGCAGCCGCCATTGCAGCATAGGCAAGCGGCCAGTACTGCCGAAGAAGCGCAATCGCGCCCTCAAGGGCGCTCTGCACCTCCGAGCTTCCGGCCATCTCCCCATACTCTGCAGCAGCTGCCGTGAGCATGGCATCGATGCTCGCGCCGAGCGTCGTCCCCGCAGCATAGGAGAGGACGGCATCCGTCGCGATGAGAGCAGCGGCAAGTCCGAGCACGGCGCACAGAAGCGTGCTGGCACGGAGCTTCCTCTTTGCCACCAGAAGCCCCAGGATGAAGCCCGAGATGGCAGGCAGCACAGGCTCCATCAGAGAGGAGGCCTGTGTCACCGCTCCCACAGCCACAGCCGGAACGACGACAGCGGCAAGAGCCAGAAGGCTCTCCCTTGCGCCGCGCCCTTTCGTGGCAAGGCAGGTGCCATACGCCGTGGCAAAGCCAGAAAGCAGCGGAATGAACCCGGAGACGACAGCTCCTGCGACACACCAGATGAGTCCGGACACGAGATTGTCCGGCCCCTCCGTGCGTGCCTCGAAGGCTCCTCTCGGAGCGAGCTCTGCTCCCGACTCAGCTGGCACGTGGTGCCAGCCAGCGGAAGCGTTCCTGTCCTTCTCTTCGCTCACTGCCTGCCGGCTCTGCTCGAGACGGGATATGGCTAGTCGCGGTTGCGGCCACGGCCGCCGCGGCTGGAGACCACGGAAACCGTGTACGGCAGAAGGGCCATCTCGCGAGCGCGCTTGATAGCGACTGCGAGGTCACGCTGATGCTGCGTGCATGCGCCAGTCACACGACGCGGCTTGATCTTGCCGCGGTCCGTCGTGTACTTGCGGAGGAGCTGGACATCCTTGTAATCGATGTAGTCCACGTCCTCCTTGCAGAACTGGCAATACTTGCGACGCGGCTGACGCTGAAAATCCTGAGCCATGTCTAATTTGCCTTTCTTTTCAGGCAGCCGGAGCCACCTGAGTTCTTCTTGTTCCTGCTAGAAGGGAATGTCCTCGTCGTAGACATCCGCCGAAGGCGGTGTCTGCTGAGTCGGACGCTGAGAGGTCTGTCCGTAAGCTGCCGGAGCAGAGAAGCTCGGAGCCTGCTGCGCACGCGGCGCCTGGCTCTGGGAGCTGCCCTGGCCCTGGCGGGACGACATGAATTCCAGATCGTCCACAATGACCTCGAGCTTGCTCCTGCGCTGCCCATCGCGTTCCCATGAGCTGTAGCGAAGCTTGCCTTCCAGAGCAACCTTTGTGCCCTTCGTGAGGAAGCGTGCAAGGGCATCGGCACGGGTGCCGAACATCACGCAGTCCACGAAGTTGGGGACATCCTCCCATTCGCCGGATGCATTGCGGCGGCGATCGTTCACGGCCACGCCGAAGGTCAGCACGGTAGTGCCGCCTGCCGTAGCACGGATCTCTCCGTCACGCGTCAGATTGCCCGAAATAACGACCCTGTTGATGCTCACGCTGCTCACAACCTCTCATCTGCGGGCTTTGTGCCCGCGCTTCCATAGCTAGTCCTTGTCCGGACGGGCCACGATCATGTGGCGCTTCACTGCGTCGTTGATGCGAAGGACGCGGTCAAGCTCGGCAATGTCGGCTGCATTGGCATGGAAGTTGATGAGGGTGTAGTCACCCTCGGTGAGTCCGTCGATCTCATAGGCGAGCTTGCGCTTGCCCCAATCGTCGACGCTGTCGACCTGGCCACCGTTCTCGGTGATTGCGACGTCAATGCGCTTCATGACACCAGCGCGGACCTCTTCGTTAGAAGCAGGATCGACAAAAAACAGCAGTTCATAGGCCTTCATGTGGTCACCTCCTCTGGGCTAGTGGCTCAGGGTCGTGAAGGTCGCGCCCCGAGCAGGAAAGGTTCAGTCTAGAACCATACCACAGGGTAGGCCCTCTTCCCCTGAACTCCATAACTTTCCTTCGCCATGTGCAGCTCATGTGCACTGTAGCAGACCCGTCTGACAGCTTTGGCAGCCCCTGCTGCCATCTTATGTGCAGCTTTCTTGCAAGAGAAAGGCGGAAGGCTCAGGGCCCTCCGCCTTCTTGAAGCGCATCTCTCTTCTGCCTCAGCGCTCGTCTGGATCTTCATCCTCCGGGCGGCGCATGATGAGCGTTGCCGGCTCATCTGCAGGAGCAGAGCTCTCGCCGATGGCAGGAAGGCCTCCTGCCAGGCCCTTCCTCTCGGGCTCTTCTGCAGCCTTATCCGGCTCTTCTGCAGGCGCAGGAGCCGCTTCAGGCGTGCCCTTGTCCTCAGGCGCAGGCGTCGCCTGGGGCTCTGCGGCAGCCTGGGCCGGCTCTCCCGGCGTCTCGGCGTCCTTCTTCGCAGAGTCAGGCAGCGGGTCCTTCGAGCTTCCCCAATGAGGGACATCGAACTGCTGGAACCAGAGGCCAAGCGCATTGACGGCTACAGTCTGGAGCGCTGTGGCGAAGACAGCTGCCAGATAGAGCACAAGCACCATCCAGGGCGCGAAGCGGGCAAGGAAGTGGGCCGCCAGAACCGCGATGGCGGCAGCGGAGCCTGAGTAGGCAAAGAGACCGCCCAGCTCGGCCAGAGACGGCACGACGATGATGAGGGCGCAGAGAATGCAGAAGCCCTCGATCAGGAGGCTTCCCAGGAAGAGCGCGAGGGCGATCTCGGCAATGCTTCCGAAGTCGCGCTTCAGCATGTCCCAGATGCGGTCAAGCTGATATCCCGCACGTGCATGCTGGTAGATTGTCGCGCGGATGGCGGCGACCCAGGCAATCGTGCTCCAGAGGATAGCGACGAAGTTCCAGAGGAGCGCAGCCAGACCATCTGCCGAGGGGCGCACCGCTGCCAGGAGGATGAAGTAGACAGCGGCGTAGCCGAGCATCGCCAGGAATGCCCGCCAGCCGCTCTTGATGCAGGCACCGACCTTCACGCCGGACTGCTTCGGGTATGTCTCCTTCCCCCAAGCGGAAAGCCGTGCCCACTCTGCCTGGTAGCCCCAGACACCGAGGGGGCCGGCAATCGGCACGAGCTTGGCAAGCGGCAGCACGAGCAGCGGCTTGTACCATCCCTTGTCATGCGTGAGCATCCTCCAGGAGCGGCCCATGTATTCCTTTGTCTCAGCGCTTTCTGCCATGCGCAGACCTCCAACATAGTGCAGCATGCTCATGCATGCGTCCGACAGCCATCTGACACGTCTGCTATATACCGTTTCTCAAAATCGTGACATACTCTGAGAACTAATACCTTTATGATATTAGGCTCCAACAGATTCGTTGGTACACGTTTCATCGGGGTCTGCACAGCTGCTATCGCAGTTGCGACTTGCGTTCCCTCCACGCGCGTTTAGAGTGTCCTCCGCACGAGAGTCCACTTTGCTCATGCCGTAACGGTCGAGGTTCATCGCCGCATTCAGGTCACGGTCGATCGTCAAGCCGCATTCGGGACAGACATACGTCCTGTCAGACAGGGCAAGCCCGGCGTTCACGCGGCCGCAGGCAGAACACGTCTTGGACGACGGAAACCATCTGTCCGCAACGACAAGGGCGACGCCCCTGTCACGGCACTTGTATTCGAGCATGTGCCGAAACACGCCGAATCCCTCGTCGTATATTGCTCGTGCGAGCCTGTGGTTGCGAGCCATGCCTGACACGTTCAGGTCTTCGATGGCCACAAGCGAGTATCGCTCCGAGATGCTCGTCGTAAGCTGGTCCAGCTGGTTCCTTCGCAGTCCGCGGACGCGCGCATAGATGCGGTTGACGCGTCTCTTCTGGCGCTCGCAGCGCTTGCTGCCTCTTGTCTTTCGAGACAGCGAGCGCTGCGCCCGTGCCAGCTTGCGCATCGCATTCCTGTATGGCTTGAGGCCACGGACGACTGTGCCGTCGGAGAAGGTGGCGAGGTTCTTCACGCCGAGGTCGATGCCGACGTGCTTCCTGCTCTGCGATGGCATGGCATTCTCTGGCACCTCGATGAGGAGGACCACGTACCATCGTCCGCCCTGGAGCCTGATGTTCATGCGATGGATGGCTTGGCTGGTGATGCGTTTGTATATGTTCTCCATCACGCGCACGCGCCCGATGCGGGGAATCCTGATGTGGTGGGCGTCCGCGACACAATGGCCAATGCCAGTCGTGATTGCGTACCTGTGATTGCGCTCCTGCCTGCGGCTCTTGTACCGAGGGAAGCCGACGCGTCTGCCATGGCGCCTGCCTCGCTTTGAGTCCATGAAGTTCTTCCATGCAGCTGCGGCACATGCGCAGCCGTAGGAGAACGCCTCCTTGGACACATCATGCCACCACGGGGCAATATCGTCCTTCACATGATTGAATCGCTTGCGCAGTTCGTAGTGCGTGCAGCCCATCCTGCGAGACTTGTCGTTCTCCCACAGCGCATACTCGCCCCTGATTTCGTCGAGCGCCCAGTTGTAGGCAAATCGTGCGGCACCTGCATTCGATTCGAGCAGGTTGCGCTGTGTCGCATTGGGACTCAAGGCGAATTCGACCCCTCGGTATGCCAATTCGCTCACCTCCTTTGGCGTCTTGCCGGCCATCTGCGTCTCAGGCGTCTAGCATTCGACTATCGCTCTGATTTCCTTTACGGACTTGCCGTCCTCAACGGCCGCTGCGACCTCATCGAACTTGTCGGCCTTCGCTTTCATGAGCATGGCATATTCAATGAGCATCCGTTCTACCCCGTTCTTGCCAACCTGCTTGGTGAGTTCATCGAGCGTCATTGCCCGTCTCCCTTCCTGTTCCTGCGGGACCTCAGGCCATAGAGCTTTCCGGAAAACGATGCTATGAGGGACATCATGTCCTCGACAAGCTCCTCCTGCACCGCCTTGTCCTGATTCTCGTCTCGCACAGCGATGATATTGGTGCCATGCTCTGCAAACGCCGTCTCCAGATACTCGAAGCCGAATCGGGCAAGCCGATCCTTGTCCGTCACGTAGACGTTGCGTATCTCGTTGCGCATGACCATCTTGATGAGCTGCTGGAGCTTCGGCCGTCTGGCATCCATGCCGCTGCCGCATTCTTCGAGAATGAGCGGATTGCGCATGTCTCTGCCTTCATGCTCTACAAGAAACAGCGCCTGCCTGTCCAGGTCGCCATGCGACTTCTGGTCTTGGGAGCTGACTCGGGCATATACCAGATCCCTGCGTCCGGCCTCTTCGTCGTCATAAAGCATGTTGCACTTGTCGAGATAGGCAAGCAGGCTGTCTCGTGAGAGGATGCGCCTGCCGGTGTCAGTGTGTTCGAACGGCAGCTCGCCACGCATGTCTTTCAGCTGAACCGCTCGGGGAGTGATTCCGAGAAATGAAGCGACCTCTCCCGTCTTGTAGTACGCCTTTGTCAGGTCACTTTTCTTATACATTCAGAAACGGCCTCCAGACTAAGCGGTCGTTGTTTCATGCAAGACAAAGTGTAGCACGCTTCTTAAGAAGCGTGCTACACAATGTTTAATATTTCGTATTATGCATTAACAGTTAAGAACCCTACTCGCCTGGATGCGGCACCTCGGCGCAATACCCCATGAGCATCGAGGATTCCTGAAAAGGCCGATAGATATGAAAAGAGCCCTGAAGCATCAGGGCTCGGACTCTTCTGGCGGAGAGGGTGAGATTTGAACTCACGTACCCGCGAACGGGTAAACGGTTTTCGAGACCGCCGCATTCGGCCGCTCTGCCACCTCTCCAATTATGAAAGAACGTGGCGCCCGAAGGCGCCACGGAAGCTTGCTGGCGGAGAGTCTGGGATTTGAACCCAGGATACGCTTTAGGCGTATACACGATTTCCAATCGTGCTCCTTCGGCCACTCGGACAACTCTCCTCAAAACCGCGAAGGAAATTGTACAATACTGTCCCTGCGTTGGGAAGAGGATTTTTTCGTTTTCTTCTGAGGTCCGGTTTCCAGGCCTCGTCCACGCCTGCCAAAGCCCCGCCTGAGCGGAAAGGATGTCCGTGTTCGACCTGCTGTTTACTGGATCTGCGCAGGCACAGGCCGTGCCGATGCCTGCCTGGCTCGATCTTGCCGCTGTCGTCGTCGGCTCGCTCACGGGCTGCATCGTCGCCGAAGAGCGCAAGCTCGATCTTGTAGGATTTGTGGGACTCTCGATCCTCTGCGGCCTCGGAGGCGGGCTTCTGCGCGATATGGCCATGCAGCAGGGCGGCGTCTACCTGATCGATTCCCCCTATGCCATCCCTGGCTCGGTCGCGATTGCGCTCATCTCGTTCGCGTTCCCCTCGCCCTTCTTCGGCAATCCTTCCGCACTCGAATGGTTCGATATCCTCTCGGTCTCGCTCTTCGCTGTCTCAGGCACCGACAAGGCACTCCTGCATGGCCTTTCTGTCTGGGTCTGCGTCCTTATGGGCACGCTCACGGCCGTGGGCGGCGGCATGCTGCGCGATGTGTTCCTCGGAGATATCCCGCGCATCTTCAGGAAGTCGAACCTCTATGCCCTCTGCGCTGTCGCAGGCTCTCTTGCCTATTTCGTCTTCGGCACGATAGGTCTCAACAAGGTCATCTGCGCCCTCATCTGCATTGCCGTCACGGTCGGGCTCAGGCGTGCCTCGCTTCGCTACCACATCATGTCCCCTGCCGATGTGGACCTCACGCCCAAGGTCGAGGCAGGCGTGAAGCGGGCAGAGCGAAAGGTCCGGGATGCACGCCAGAAGCGCAGAGAGCGCTAGCAAGCTCCGAAACAGACCTCAGATAGCACAGGGCCCGCCTCCGAGGAGACGGGCCCTGTTCATTGCTTCCAGAGCGTCTTTGCCTACTTGTTCACGAGGCCATGGCGGACACGCCACTTGCGGCGCTCGATCTCGGAGAGAATGCGCTTGCGCATGCGGATGTGCTTCGGCGTGATCTCGACGAGCTCGTCGTCCATGATGTACTGGAGGGCCTCCTCAAGCGTGAACGTGCGCGGCGGCGTCAGCTGGACGGCGATGTCTGCCGTCGAGGAACGCTGGTTGCCGAGGTTCTTCGTACGGGCAACATTCACGACCATGTCGCCTGGCTTCGAGCGCTCGCCGACGATCATGCCCTCATAGCACTCCGTGCCCGGCTCGATGAAGAGCGTGCCGCGGTCCTGGAGCGTGCCGAGTGCGTAGGCGACAGCCTTCTCCGTCGACATCGAGATCATGGCACCATTGCTCCTGCCGCCGATCTCGCCGGCATAGGGGCCATACTCGAGGAACGTGTGGTAGAAGATGCCCTCGCCGTGGGTGACGTTCAGGATGCGGTTCTTGAGGCCCATGATGCCGCGGGTCGGAATCGAGAACTCGAGATGGCAGGAGAGGTCGGTCTGCTCCATGCTCGTCATGTTTCCGCCGTTGTTGCCGAAGACCTCGATGACCTTGCCGGAGTACTCGCCCGGGCACTCGACGACGGCCTGCTCGATCGGCTCCAAGCGGTTGCCGTTCTCATCCTTCTTGAAGAGGACCTTCGGGCGTCCTACCTGGAACTCGAAGCCCTCGCGGCGCATCTCCTCCATGAGGACGGAAAGATGCAGGATGCCGCGGCCAGCAACCTCGACGCCGGTCTTGTCGGGCAGCTCCTCGATGCGCATCGTGACGTTGTTCTCGCGCTCCTGCATGAGGCGCTCCTTGAGCTGGCGGCCGCCCACGATGTCGCCGTCACGTCCGACGAGAGGAGAGGTCGAAGGCTCGAAGATGATGGAGAGGGTCGGCGGATCGATCTCGATCGGCTCGAGCTCGACCGGGTTCTCCGGATCGGTGTAGACATCGCCGATATCGGTGGAGTCGACACCGACGACCGCGCCGATATCGCCTGCGACGACCTCGTCGCACTCCTTGCGGCCGAGGTAGTCGAACGTGAAGAGCTGCTTCACCTGTGCCATGGCACGGGAGCCGTCGTTCTTCACGACGAGGATGCGGTCGTTCTGGTGGATCGTGCCGGAATAGACACGGCCGACGCCGATGCGGCCGACGTAGTCGGAGTGGTCGATCGTGACGACCTGCATGGCAAGCGGGCCATCCGGATCCACATCGGGGGCAGGCATGGCATCGATGATCATGTCGAGCATCGGGTACATGTCCATGTTGCCGTCATCCGGATCGAGGCGGGCAAATCCGTTCACGGCGGAAGCGTAGATTACATGCTCCATCGTGAACTCGAGCTGCTCGTCCGTGGCGCCGAGGTCCATCATGAGGTCAAGGGAGTCGTTCATGGCCTTCTGGGGATCTGCGCCCTCGCGGTCGATCTTGTTGATGACGAGCATGATCTGGAGCTTCGCGTCGATGGCATGGCGAAGGACGAAGCGGGTCTGGGGCATGGGGCCCTCAGCGGCATCGACGAGCAGGAGCGCTCCGTCTGCCATCTTGAGGACGCGCTCGACCTCGCCGCCGAAGTCGGCGTGGCCCGGGGTGTCGATGACATTGATCTTGACGCCCTTGTACTCGATCGAGATGTTCTTGGACAGGATCGTGATGCCGCGCTCGCGCTCCTGGTCATTGGAGTCGAGGATGCGGTCCTGGACCTGCTGGTTCGCGCGGAAGGCGTCGGTGGCCTTCAGGAGCTTGTCGACGAGGGTCGTCTTGCCGTGGTCGACATGCGCGATGATTGCGATGTTTCTGATCTGCTTCTGCAGCATTGATTGCCTCTCTAATCTCAGGGACAAAAGACGCGCACCCGGCTTCATTTCAGCCACTGCGCGCGGTTTTCAGGCCATTCAGAGGATTTACGCTTGCAAATATAGTTGATGAAGATGTGACGATGTGGCGAAGAGCCAGGCTCCACGTAAATTCTGCTGCCTAGATGAGCGGCTCGAGCTCTCCTGCAGGCGCAGGATCGGTCCAGGCAAACTTCTCATGCTCCCCTCGCCCCTTGAAGAGCGAGTAGGCAGAATAGGCCTCGTAGCCCTCTTCGCCGAACTCGAGGAGCACGGCATCCTCGTAGGCGCCATCCTCGTCCTCGATGGCTCCCTCGTAGACGATTGCATAGCGCACCGGCGTGGCAAGGTCCGCCTTCGGATCCCCTCCGGCAGAGACAAGCTCGCCTACCTTGTCGTGTGCACCTTCGATGCAGGCCTCTATCCCGTCATCCACGAACTCGTAGGATGCGGTATGGCCCGCCGCGTCCTGGACGGCAAGCACCGGCTCCACGTCCTTGCCTTCGGCCAGAAGGTCGAATGCCTGGCCCATGAGGTCGCAGGAGAGCTTGTCGAGCTCAGGCGTCACTCCTTGCTTTCTTGCCACAGCACCAACCCTTCTGCCGGCATATCCGGCGTATCTCTTCCGGACCCATTCTAGCAGGTCCTATGCGTCCGTCTCGTCAGTAGCGCACCGTATAGAAGCCAAGGTCGCCACGGCGCAGCGTCCGCGTGTGCTCTATGGCCTCGCCGTCCTGGTCATAGCTTATGCAGTCGTATGCCATGGCCGGCCCTCCCGGCTCCACACCGAGGAAGTGCGCATCGTGGACGCTGAGCTCTGCGATATCGAGATGCTCAAAGGTCGCATCGACGACCTTGCCGTAGAAACCGAAGACCTCATAGAGGGAGAAGACCCCCAAGTCTATGCCCTCGAGCCTCGGGAACCTCACGAGCGGCACGACCGTGCGCTCGAGCGAGAGCGGACAGCCATCGACGCTGTTGAGCCTTCTTATCGCATAGACAGGATCGTCTGCCCTTATCTTGAAGAGCTCTGCATACCAGGGGCCTGCTGCCCTCGTCTCATGCGAGAGGATGCGGACCTGGGGCTTCTTGCCCTCTGCCCTCGTGCTCTGGCGGAAGCTCCTGCCATCGCCGATATCGAGCGTGCCGGGGCTACCCTTCGTGACGAAGACGCCCTTGCCCTGGGCACGGCGGACGAGGCCTTCTGCCTCGAGCGCCGCGTAGGCATTGCGGACGGTCTGGCGCGTCGTATGGAAGATCTCGGAGAGCTCCTGCTCGGAGGGCAGCACCTCGCCCAGGCCGTAGTCGCCGTCCTCGATCTTCGTGCGGATGGCCTCGCGGACCTGCTGGTAGAGCGACGTCCGCTTTTGCTCCTCACTCATCCGCAATCACCTTCTCCGGAATCTCATGCCCACGCGAGAGATGCTCCTGGCGCGCATAGAACGTATAGCGGTCGGAGCGGATGACGGCCTTGAAGTACTCGACAGGGGTCCTCTCCTCTGTCTCGGAGACGCCGGTCTGGAAGTAGACGGGGTCTCCTTCGGCAAGCCCCAGCTCTTCTGCCTCATCTGCGTCGACACGGGTGATCGAGAGGCGCTCCTCGCCGTGCGGCAGCGTGATGCCGTACACCTGACGAAGCGTATCGAAGAGCGAGCGCTCCTGGAAATCGTATTTTTCGATGCCAGGGCAGACCGCCACATTGATATAGACCGTCTCGATCATGCAGGGAAGATCGTCTATGAGGCGGACACGCCTGAGCTCGAAGATCGGGTCTCCTTCCTCGAGCCTGAGCTTGTGGGCAACGTGGGCATCTGCGACCTCGCTCTTTGCCCAGAGCACCTTGGAGGAGGGGGTCTTGCCGACAGCACGCACGGTATCGCTGTAGCCGTTGTAGCCACGGCAGTTCGATTCCGGCCGCCTCATCGCGACATAGGTGCCAGAACCTCCCCTGCTCTCGAGCACATGGCGGGCAATGAGCTCGCGCAGCGCCGCCCTGAGGGCTGTGCGCGAGATGCCCCACTCATCGGTGAGCGTCCGCTCGGCGGGCAGGCGGTCGCCTTCCTTGAGGCCAGCCGCATCAAGATAGGCAAGTATGTTCTCGAATGCCGCCTCGGAAGGGGCGACCCTGCGTTCAGCCATCAAGCTTTCTTTCTTCTGGTCTTATCGAGGAGCTTCTGATATCCCGCACGGAAGCTCTCGGAAGTCTTGCCCGTTGCATCGGCTGCAGGCACGACGCCGTGCTCGTCCGAGACAAGGAAGTACTCGGCAGCATCTACGCTGCCTTCGAGATAGGCAGAAGCGAGGTCCGGCATGCGCACGACCGGCATGCCCAAGGTCTGGGCAAGGTCCTGGATGAGGGAGGTGGCACCAGCCACGCGCTCCTCGGGACCGGCGCCCAAGATCAGGGTTCCATCCGGACGAACGGCCCAGAACGTCTCGGGGGCAATGGCGGTCTCCTCGAACTCACGCCTCGACTTGAGCGCACGGATGGCAAGCTCGCGGGCGGCGGTCTCCTGGAGCGGCTCGTAGGGCCCTACCGTCATGGCAGCACGGCCTTCTTCGTCGACGATGATCATGAGGACGCCGAAAGGATGGGCCGCAGAGCCTTCCTCGAGCGTCCACTCAATGTGCTGCTTGGCCCATTCGAGGAGCGTGCCACGCAGAGGCGCACCCTGGATCCTTCTTGCTCCAAGCGCCCGCATATGGCGGTTCTCGAGCGGCAGCTTCTGGTCGTAGAGCCTCCAGCGGCAGACCAGGGCAGGCTTGCCGAGCGTGAAGTCCTTCATGTCAGGTTCCGGGGCAGCCTTGTTCTGGCTTTCATCCTTCGTATCCACAGGCAGGCTCCCTTCCTTCTTCTCATATCTTCATACCAAAGCTTACAACGAACAGTTGCGCCTGTGCACAGAACGCGTATCGTAGGCATGCCAGATCAAGCATCTGCACAGGAAGGAGAGACATGGAGGAGAAGGTGAAACGCGGGCGCTTTGCACCGACGCCTTCGGGCCGCATGCATGCTGGCAACATCATGGCTGCCCTCCTGGCCTGGCTCTCCTGCAGAAGCGAAGGCGGCACTATGGTGCTCAGAATCGAGGACCTGGATCCCAGAGCCCAGGACCGGAAGAACGCCGAGCTCCTGATGGACGACCTCTCCTGGCTCGGTCTTGGGTGGGACGAAGGCCCCTTCTATCAGAGAGAGCGGCGCGATATCTACCGCGAGGCCATTGCAGAGCTCAGAGAGCGTGGCCTCACCTATCCCTGCTTCTGCACGCGCGCAGAGCTCCATGCTGCAACCGCTCCCCATGCATCGGATGGCACCTATATCTATCAGGGCACCTGCCGCCATCTCACGAAGGAGGAGGTGGCCAGGAAGTCTGCCGAAAGGCGGCCGG
Source organism: Olsenella sp. AGMB03486 (assembly GCF_040884255.1). NCBI lineage: Bacteria > Bacillati > Actinomycetota > Coriobacteriia > Coriobacteriales > Atopobiaceae > Olsenella > Olsenella sp. AGMB03486. The sequence goes on along the minus strand of NZ_JBEVTM010000015.1, from coordinate 844 downwards.
CAACCCGCCTCATCGTGCCTGATGCAGATGATCCCAGAGGAACGATTTCATTCACGGATGCTGTCTATGGACCGCAGTCAGAGGTCCTTGCCCGCGACTGCGGCGATTTCCTGATCGAGCGCTCGGACGGCGTCCCTGCCTACCAGCTTGCAGTCGTCGTAGACGATGCCCTGATGGGCGTCACGGAAGTCGTGCGCGGCCATGACCTGCTAGGGTCGTGTGCACGCCAGATCTACCTGCAGCGCCTCTTCGGCTACCCCGAGCCTGCCTACGCCCATGTGCCGCTCCTCATTGCCCCTTCTGGCAGGAGGCTCTCGAAGCGCGACCATGACCTCGACCTCGGCGTCATGCGCGAGCGGGCAGGACGTCCTGGCCCCATCATCGGCGCTCTGGCAGCAGCGGTCGGTCTCGCAGAACCCGGCGAAGAGGTTCTGCCAGAGAACCTCATATCCCGCTTCTCCTGGGAGAAGGTCCATGCACATCGCGCAGATATTGTGGCGAATGCCCAATTTCTTGCAGGCCCTCCCCTTGTAGGCGACCACGCAAGTGGGGTATGATGCTTGAGCACCTATTGGAGAGCTGACCGAGTGGCCGAAGGTGCTCGCCTGCTAAGCGAGTATAGGACACAATCCTATCTGGGGTTCGAATCCCCAGCTCTCCGCCAGCATATGACAGGGACTGCGCGAAAGCGTGGTCCCTTTTTCTTTGGCCTGAACCCAGCCACATGCAGTCTTTTGCCTCATAGCATGCCCATCAGAATCCATCGCACATGAAGATGCCTCCCCTCTCCTGCGTCCAGGAAAGGGGAGGCAGCGTCCAGCAATCGGAGATCTTGCCCTCGAGG